>NZ_LT627735.1:1590000-1890000 GCF_900101765.1 Nonlabens sp. Hel1_33_55 | reverse complement strand
AGTCCAAGCTCTTAATAAATCTTCTGACAAATTAAATTGACCTAAACTCGTAATGTCTTGAACAATAGAAAGATCATTGTCAAAACGGTCTATCCCTCCAGCATATTGAAATTGGCTTTGGAAGAAAAATCCTTTGAAGTCAGCGTTAAAACCAAAACTTCCTTGATATTCTGGTGTGATATTTTTGTCTAGAAATACGCGATCAGTATCTGGATTAGGACTTTCAGTTAAATCACCATCTGCCGTCAAAAATAATAAGTTTCCATTGGCTGGATTAACACCTGCATATCTAACGGAGAAATATTCACCAATTGGTCCACCTTCACGACCTACACCAATTACTTGACCGTCATCTCCTGGTAATTCATCCAATTCATTTTGATTATAGTTTCCTACGAAAAATGCTTCCAATTCAAAGTCACCTCTTTCTTGTCCACGAATTATATCATATCTCAACTCAAGATCTATACCACGATTTGTTAAACTTCCAAAATTTGCAGGAGTCAAGAAACCGCCTGTACCAACAGTACCTGAGATAGGAGTTGATTGATAAAGATCATCTGTTGTTCTAGTATAGAAATCTAAGGAACCTCTCAATCGATTGTCAAATAAAGCGTAATCAACACCTACATTAAATTGTGAGGTTGTTTCCCATTTCAAGAATGGGTTAGGAATAGGTCCTGGGAATAATGCATTGTTGTTTGAATAACCACCACCAGTTACAAAGAAGTCTCTGGTTAAGTTAAGACCACCGAAGTATCCACCACCTACAATGTTTTGATTACCCGTTGTACCATAACTCGCTCTAAGTTTCAATGAGTTAATAGTTTCATTTCCTTCTAGAAAATCTTCTTCAGAAAGATTCCATCTACCAGAAACAGAATAGAACGTAGCATATCTAAAAGTGTCGGCAAATCGGGAGGATGCATCTCTACGAATAGTAGCACCTAAACCATACTTACCATCATAATCATAGTCTGCACTAGCAAAGTATGAAAAGAGTCCTGAATTAAGGATGTTAGCTCTAGCGGTATCATTAAATAATATACCATCAGCATCTTCGTTCAAACGAGCTCCAACAAAACCACTACCATCTCCTGGTGAGAAAGTTCTACCATCTAAACCGTTAGCAAAATATCCAAAGGATCGCAAGTGAGCTTTGAAGTATTCCGTGTATAATCCTACATCAATTGTATGTAAATCGTTGAAAGTCTTGTTGAAACCTAAGGACGTCAACTGGTTGAAAGAGAACTGACGTGTTGTGGATTGGTCTTGAAAACCAGCAGTAGGATTTGCTTCACCACCAAATAATAACGCATTGAAACTATCAGGTCTTTCGGATCTTGTTAAAGAAATGTTTTGGTAATCAAAACTAGATACAGAACGAGCTGTTATGTTATCAGTCAACTGATAAGAGAAATTAGCAGAACCCAATAACTTTATTTCTTCTTCAAAACGCTCAAACGTTCTTCCTAAATCCAAGAGAAATAACGGTGTATTAGTGAACGATAGTGGACTTGTTAAATCTCCTCCATTCGTATAATCGTCTGGAGTAATATAAGGTACAGATTGTAGTGCTCCCAAAAGGTAGTTTCTGTTAATACCACCTGTTCCAACGTTGTTAGGTTCATCACTACGTGAGTAGTTCATGGATAGATTAGTATTGTATTGAAAACGATCATTTTCTGATTTACCGGTCACATTACTTCTTACATTAAATCTTTTAAGATTCGAATTGATAAGAATACCATCTTGTTCAAAATAACCTAAAGAAGTGAATTGACTCGAATTTTCGCCACCGCTAGTTAAACTAAGGGTGTTGTTTTTGGAAACTCCCGTTCTAAAAAAGTAATCCGTCCAATCAAAATTATCAGCTGCTGCAATTTCAGCATCGCTCAATGTTGCACCTCTACCTACTCCTTGCTGGCGTTCCAGAGTTAATAATTGTTGAGAATTTAATCTATTGTAATCATTATCCTGCAAAGTATTGAAAGACAAGATAGTGTTAGCAGATATTCTCAAAGGTGAATTAAAACTACCACGCTTCGTCTTAATGATTATTACACCATTTGAACCTCTATTTCCATAAATGGAAGTTGCTCCAGCATCTTTAAGTACTGTCACTTCGGCAATTTCCTGTGGATTCAAACTTCTAAAGTTATCTTCATCAACTGGCGCACCATCAATAATAAATAATGGCTCAGTATTACCGTTGATAGAACCTATACCTCTCAGGTTAACCACAGAGTTACCACCTGGTTGACCTGAAGTCGTGAAAATATTTAAACCTGCAACTTGACCTTCAAGTGTTTGAACGAAAGATGCATTCGGTCTATTTTCAATGGTCTCATTGGTTACGGTAGAGGCTGCCACGTTGCTTTTAGCTTTACTACTAGTTCGATAACTAGTAACAACAACAGCTTCAAGAGAAGTCTTGAGCGAAATATTAATAACGCTTTGAGTTCCCAATGTAATATTTTGTGAGTCATAACCAGAGAATTGATAGGTCAATACTTCTCCTGGTCTGGCCAGTATAGTATAATTACCATCAAAATCTGTCGTGGTAGCGTTTGAACTACCTCTTACCAATACGGTAGCCCCTAGAATAGGTTCGCCCGCTGGGTCAGTTACCTTACCGGTAACCGTTTGCTGTGCAAAAGCTACTTGCACAACTAACGCTAGCAATAGCGTTAAAATTCCATTTAATTTTGTTTTCATGTTTAGATTTATTTGAATTAGCCAGCGCCAAAAGTGCCAAAAAACAGTTAATAAAACAACTTTTCAGAGGTAATTTATAGATTTATTTAAGGACAGGTTAACATTAAGGTAACTTTACTAAAATAATATCCTGAAATTTAGATGTGCTATAGTGCTGGAAATGCCCTGATTAGAGTTCAAAAAACGGCCGTTAACGACCTCTAATCTTAGGATTCCAGCGTTAGTTAATATTCCGAATCCCGCACCAAAGGAGTACAAATATTGCGGTTTTCTCTCAGTAAAATCCTCAAACACGCCTCCATCACTGATCACACTAACGTAAATACGGTCGTTAAAAGCATATTTGACGTCAGTTTGCAACAAAGAATACGCGGCAGTATCAATATTATTTTGGTTAAAACCTCTTATCGTGCGCACGCCACCTATTTGACGCAGCTCATTAAATTGTAAATCGTCTGTTTTAAGTAAGAAGTTATTCAACGTGGATTTTAGATTTATACTTCTTGAAAGGTTCCACAACTTTTCAATGTATGCCTCTAAGGTGTATTGAAATGTCTCTTGATTACCTAACTGCCTTTCATATATACCAGCGCCAATTTGAACTCTCAAAGACTCAGGTTGTAAAAGATTATTAGAAATCTGTATATAGTTGAGCCGTGTAGAGAATCCTCTTGTTTGAAAATCTGAGATTGAATTTGAATTGCTTTCTTGTACAGATGTTTTACTGTAATAGTTGAGCTGCGAACTGAAGTTGTTTAAGAAATTATAGCTCAGCCCGGTTTGCAAGCTCGAGTTTTGATATAAAGAGTCTCTTCTAGTTATAGTAAGTTCTCCAGCGACTCCAATTTTTTTTAAAATAATTGCTGGAATACTTAATTGAAGATCAATGTTCGTTTGAGAGTTGTCATCATTGCGATATTCAAAATTAAATTGCTCACCATAATTGAAATTATTGACAAGGCTTGCGTCTAAAAACCCATTGAACCTTAATTTTCCATCCTCGTCAGTGTTGAAACTGATTAGGCCATCAGCCTTATTGATATTTTTCTTCCTTACATAGATATATAGTAAGGTACTATCTTCTTTAAAAAGAGCTTGAGGTTCTTTAATGTTTTCAAGGTAAGCCAGATTTGAGATCCTAGTTTTCAGCCTTTCGATGTTTTTAGAATTGTATAATGCCGACTGGCCCATTAAATTTCTAATCACATTTTCAGGATACTTGGGATAACCGTTGACCACGATTTTATCAATCTTGCGTTTTTCGCTATTTATTATTTTAATATAGACACGTGCGGTATCTTGATCTGTGAAATTCCATCGGTCTACTACTACTTCTGCAAATGGAGATCCCTGGGAATTGCGCAATGCTTGAATCGAACTAAGCTGCTTTTCTAGATTTTCTGGAGTTGTTAGGGTAGTTCGCTTTCGCGAAAGCGGAACTTTCAAACTATCCATTTTTACACCACTATCTATTTCCTCAATAATAATAGTCTCGTATTTTCTGTTGAGAATTATTTCAACTTGATTTGTAGAACCGTCATTGGTGTCGATTGCAACTAAATTGAGATATCCTTTACGTATCAAATCGCCTTTAACACTATCCATCTTTTGGGTCAAGTCGTCTAACGATGATCGATTGATGAATACTGTGTCCGCAGCCTTAAGAGAGGAAATTTCTCGCTTTATTAGAATTCTAACGGCATTTTTTTGAGCAGAAATGCCCCAGGAGAAAAGTATATATATAATAAGGACAGCTTTCTTTGCCAATTGGAAATCTCTTATAAGGACAATATAGATATGGTAAAAGGAATTTTTTTAAGCATCGTTCAAAAAAGTTATGGTAAAAACTTGAGAATGAGATTTGAATAAGTAAATAATATTCATACCTTTGCCGACCCTAAAATAGGGGATTAATTTATTAGCGTAAAACAATATGCCAACGATTTCACAATTAGTACGTAAAGGAAGATCCAAAATAACCAAGAAGAGCAAATCGGCTGCTTTAGATTCTTGTCCTCAACGTCGTGGAGTTTGTACTCGTGTTTACACTACAACGCCTAAGAAGCCTAACTCTGCAATGAGAAAGGTAGCGCGTGTAAGACTTACCAATGGTAAGGAAGTGAATGCATACATTCCAGGAGAAGGACACAATCTACAAGAACACTCGATAGTATTGGTTAGAGGTGGAAGGGTTAAAGATTTACCAGGAGTTAGATACCACATCGTTCGTGGTGCGCTTGACACCGCAGGTGTTGCAGATCGCACGCAACGTAGGTCTAAGTATGGTGCAAAACGCCCTAAGAAGTAATTAATTTTTAGTGCTCACTTTGTGGGCGTCTATTAACAAACTCAAAGAGAAGAAATGAGAAAAAGACAGGCAAAAAAACGTCCGATCCTTCCGGATCCACGTTTCAATGACCAGCTAGTGACTCGATTTGTCAACATGATGATGTTGCATGGTAAGAAGTCAGTAGCATTCAAGATTTTCTATGATGCGATGGATATCGTTGAAGAGAAAAATCAGGATGAAGAAAAAAATTCACTTGAAATTTGGAAAGATGCATTATCAAACGTAATGCCTCATGTAGAAGTTCGTAGCCGCCGTGTAGGTGGAGCGACATTCCAGATTCCTATGCAAATACGTCCAGATAGAAAGATATCTACTGCCATGAAGTGGTTGATTAGCTATTCTAGAAAGCGTAACGAGAAATCTTTTTCTCAAAAGCTAGCTGCTGAAGTCCTTGCTGCCGCAAAGGAAGAAGGTGCAGCTGTTAAGAAAAAGACAGATACTCATAAAATGGCAGAAGCCAATAAGGCATTCTCACACTTTAGATTCTAAAAATGGCACAAAGAGACTTAAAATACACAAGAAATATTGGAATTGCTGCGCACATTGATGCCGGTAAAACCACTACGACAGAGCGTATTCTTTTTTATACTGGAGTAAGCCATAAAATAGGTGAAGTGCACGATGGTGCTGCAACTATGGACTGGATGGAGCAAGAGCAGGAGCGTGGTATTACTATCACATCTGCTGCAACTACTTGTACCTGGAAGTTCCCTATGGAGAACGCTCAGGATTTACCAGAAACTAAATCATATCACTTTAATATTATTGACACTCCAGGTCACGTTGACTTTACCGTAGAGGTAAACAGATCATTACGTGTACTTGATGGGTTGGTATTCTTGTTTAGTGCTGTTGATGGTGTTGAGCCACAATCAGAGACGAACTGGAGACTTGCTGATAATTATAAAGTACCACGTATTGGATTTGTAAACAAGATGGACCGTCAAGGATCTAACTTTCTTGCTGTATGTCAGCAAGTAAAGGATATGTTGAAGTCTAATGCAGTGCCAATTGTTTTAAACATTGGTGAAGAAGGCGACTTTAAAGGAATTGTTGATCTAGTGAAGAACCGTGCTATTGTATGGCATGATGAGACTCAAGGGGCGACTTTTGATGTTATTGAAATTCCAGAAGAGCTTAAGGCAGAAGCTCGTAAGTATAGAGGTATGCTTATTGAAGAGGTAGCTACTTATGACGAGAATCTTCTTGAGAAGTACATGGAAGATGAGAATTCTATTACAGAAGAAGAAGTGCATGCAGCATTGCGTGCAGCGGTAATGGATATGGCGATCATACCTATGATTTGTGGTAGTGCATTTAAAAATAAAGGTGTTCAGTTCTTGCTAGACGCTGTTTGTCGTTATTTGCCTGCACCAACTGATAAAGAAGGTATTATAGGAACTAATCCAGATACTGGAGAAAAAGAATTACGCAAGCCTGATGTTACTGCTCCTTTTGCAGCACTTGCATTTAAGATTGCTACTGACCCGTTCGTAGGTCGTCTTGCATTCTTCCGCGCATATTCAGGTCACTTAGATGCTGGTTCTTACATTCTGAACAATCGTTCAGGTAAGAAAGAACGTATCTCTCGTATATACCAGATGCACTCTAACAAGCAAAATGCCATCGATTTCATCGAGGCTGGAGATATTGGAGCTGCAGTAGGATTTAAAGATATTAAGACTGGTGACACCATGTCTGATGAGAAGCACCCAATTGTATTGGAATCCATGGATTTCCCAGACCCAGTAATTGGTATCGCTGTTGAGCCCAAAACTAAGGCAGACGTTGATAAAATGGGTATGGCTCTTGCAAAACTAGCAGAAGAGGATCCAACATTCCAAGTTAGAACTGATGAGGCCTCTGGCCAGACCATCATTTCTGGAATGGGTGAACTTCACTTAGATATTATTGTCGACCGTATGCGTCGCGAGTTTAAGGTTGAGCTCAATCAAGGAGCGCCACAAGTAGAGTACAAAGAGGCGATTACGAGATCTGCAGATCACCGTGAGACTTACAAGAAGCAATCTGGTGGACGTGGTAAATTTGGAGATATTGTCTTCACAATGGAGCCTGCTCAAGAGAACGAGGATGGTAAAATTGAAGAAGGTCTACAATTTATCAATACAATTAAAGGTGGTAACATTCCTAAAGAATTTATCCCTGCGATTGAAAAAGGATTTAGAGAAGCGATGACAAACGGTCCATTGGCTGGTTTTGAAATGGATAGCATGCGAGTAACACTTAAGGATGGATCTTTCCACCCGGTGGATTCTGATGCTCTTTCATTTGAACTTGCTGCTAGAATGGGTTATCGTGCGGCTTCTAAAGCAGCTGGTGCGGTAATTCTTGAACCTATCATGAAGGTTGAAGTTATTACTCCAGAAGAAAACATGGGAGACATTGTTGGTGACTTAAACCGTCGTCGTGGTCAAGTGAATGATATGGGTGATAGAGCAGGTGCCAAAGTCGTAAAGGCTGAAGTTCCTCTTTCTGAGATGTTCGGTTATGTAACTACCTTGAGAACACTTTCTTCAGGTAGAGCTACTTCAACGATGGAATTCTCTCACTATGCAGAGACTCCTAAAAACATCAGCGAGGAAGTAATCGCTGCAACTAAGGGTAATAACTAATTTTCAAGAGATGAGTCAAAAAATCAGAATCAAGTTAAAGTCTTACGATTACATGCTGGTAGATAAATCTGCTGAAAAAATTGTAAAGACCGTGAAAAGTACTGGAGCAGTGGTTACTGGCCCTATTCCATTACCAACACACAAAAAAATATTTACCGTATTGAGATCTCCTCACGTTAACAAAAAGTCTCGTGAGCAGTTTGAACTTAGTTCCTACAAAAGACTGTTGGATATCTATAGTTCTTCATCTAAAACGATTGATGCACTTATGAAACTTGAACTTCCTAGTGGAGTTGAAGTTGAAATTAAAGTGTGATAAACTTTTAGGTTATCTCGCTTTCGCGAAAGCGGAACACAACAAAAAATCAATAACAATTAATTAATAATTATGTCTGGGTTAATAGGAAAAAAAATAGGGATGACCAGCATCTATGACGAAAATGGTAAAAATATGCCATGTACCGTTATCCAAGCTGGCCCTTGTATAGTTACCCAAGTCAGAACTGAAGAGACAGACGGCTATGCCGCTTTGCAATTAGGTTTCGATGACAAATCAGACAAAAATGCTTCTAAAGCTGCTCAAGGGCACTTCAAGAAAGCTGGTACTGCTGTCAAAAGAAAAGTTGCTGAATTCAAAAGTTTTGATAAGGAGTACAAATTAGGTGATACTGTAGGTGTCGACATGTTTACTGAAGGTGAATTTGTTGATGTAAGCGGTACATCAAAAGGAAAAGGATTCCAAGGTGTTGTAAAACGTCATGGTTTTGCCGGTGTAGGTCAAGCGACTCACGGTCAGCATAACAGATTGAGAGCTCCTGG
The DNA here is from genome assembly GCF_900101765.1 of Nonlabens sp. Hel1_33_55. Taxonomy (NCBI): domain Bacteria; kingdom Pseudomonadati; phylum Bacteroidota; class Flavobacteriia; order Flavobacteriales; family Flavobacteriaceae; genus Nonlabens; species Nonlabens sp. Hel1_33_55. Next base: position 1,881,480 of record NZ_LT627735.1, on the reverse strand, counting down.
TTCCATCGGTGCTGCATCTTATCCAGCTCGTGTATTTAAAGGAATGCGCATGGCCGGTCAGATGGGTAATGAAAAGGTAAAAGTTGAAAATTTAAGAGTTCTTAAAGTGGTTCCAGAACAAAACATCCTTGTAGTTAAGGGTGCTATTCCAGGTCACAAGAATTCTTATGTAATTGTACAGAAATAATGAAGGTAGCAGTTATAGACATTAAAGGAAAAGAAACAGGTCGTCAGATAGACTTATCAGATGATGTGTTCGGAATTGAGCCTAATGATCACGCTATCTATTTAGATGTAAAGCAATATCAGGCAAATCAACGTCAGGGTACTCACAAGGCTAAGCAAAGAGCTGAGATTGTAGGTAGTACTCGTAAGATCAAAAAACAAAAGGGAACAGGTACAGCACGTGCAGGATCTATTAAGTCACCAATATTTAGAGGTGGTGGTAGAATTTTTGGTCCAGTACCAAGAGATTATTCTTTCAAATTGAATAAAGGTCAAAAGCGTTTAGCACGTAAAAGTGCTTTGAGTTTGAAGGCTTCAGAAGGTAATCTTCAGGTAGTTGAGAACTTTACATTTGATGCTCCTAAAACTAGTGATTTTAAGAATGTTTTGAATGGTTTAGGTCTTTCTGATAAAAAATCATTGTTTGTGTTGGGTGAATCAAATAATAATGTATATTTGTCTTCGCGAAATTTGAAGGGTGTTGAAGTTATAACTCACTCAGAATTAAGCACTTACAAGATAATGAACGCCAACAATTTGGTTGTCTTGGAAGGTTCTCTAGACGGAATTCAGGAAAACTTAAGTAAATAAGCCATGAGCATTTTAATAAAACCCATAATTACGGAAAAAGCAACTAGCGATAGTGAGCTATTGAATCGATATGGTTTTGAGGTGTCTCCCAAGGCTAATAAAGTTCAAATTAAGAAAGAAGTTGAAGAGGTGTATGGTGTAACCGTTCTTAAAGTAAGAACTATGAACACTAGAATAGCTCGCAAGACTAAACATACTAAAACAGGGACGCAGGTTGGTAAAACATCAGCAGTTAAGAAAGCTTTTGTACAACTCAAGGATGGTGATACCATCGATCTTTATAGTAATCTATAAATAAAATACTGTAATGTCAGTAAGAAAATTAAAACCTGTAACTCCAGGGCAGCGATTTAGAGTTGTGAATGGCTATGACGCCATCACGACTGATAAGCCGGAGAAGAGTCTTCTCGCTCCGAACAAACGCTCTGGTGGACGTAATGCAAAAGGTCGTATGACCATGCGTTACTTAGGTGGTGGACATAAGCGTCGCTACCGTATCATTGATTTCAAAAGAAATCGTCATGGTGTACCTGCTACTGTAGCTACTATTGAATATGATCCTAATAGAACTGCGTTTATCGCGTTAGTTAATTATCAGGATGGTGAAAAGCGTTATGTGATTGCACAAAACGGTTTGCAAGTAGGACAGAATATTGTTTCTGGAGATAGTGTTGCACCAGAAGTTGGAAACGCAATGAAGCTTGCGAATATACCTTTGGGGTCAATTGTTAGCTGTATTGAATTGAGACCTGGACAAGGAGCGGTTATCGCTCGTAGTGCTGGATCATTTGCTCAACTTATGGCAAGAGATGGTAAATACGCTACGGTGAAAATGCCTTCTGGAGAAATTAGATTAATACTTCAAGAGTGTCTAGCGACTATAGGTGCTATTTCAAACAGTGATCATCAACTAGTAGTAGGTGGTAAAGCTGGTAGAAGTAGATGGTTAGGAAGAAGACCTAGAACAAGACCAGTTGCGATGAACCCAGTCGATCACCCTATGGGTGGTGGTGAAGGTCGTGCCTCTGGAGGTCACCCAAGATCTCGTAATGGTGTTCCTGCTAAAGGTTATCGTACACGTGACTTGAACAAGGCTAGTACTCAATATATTTTAGAACGTAGAAAGAAATAAATTATGGCTCGTTCATTAAAAAAAGGACCTTATGTATTTCATAAGTTGGAATCTAAGGTGGCTCAAAATGTTGAGTCTGGAAAGAAAACAGTAATAAAGACATGGTCTCGTGCATCTATGATCACGCCAGACTTTGTTGGACAAACTATAGCAGTTCATAACGGAAGACAATTTGTTCCCGTTTATGTAACAGAAAATATGGTAGGACACAAGTTGGGAGAATTTTCTCCTACTCGCTCTTATCGTGGACACGCGGCTGCTAAGAATAAGGGAAAAAAATAACTTAAGCTATGGGAGTTCGTAAAAGACAAATGGCCGAAAGGTTAAAGGAAGAAAAGAAGAGTATAGCTTTTGCAAAATTGAATAATTGCCCAACCTCTCCTCGCAAAATGAGATTGGTTGCTGATATTATTCGCGGGAAGAAAGTAGAGGATGCTTTAAATATCCTTAAGTTTTCTTCTAAGGAAGCAGCGAGACGCTTAGATAAGCTAGTATTATCTGCGATTTCTAACTGGCAAGCAAAGAATGAAGAAGGTGATGTTGCAGACGCAGGTTTGTTTATCAAAGAAATAAGAGTCGATGGTGGGACAATGCTTAAGAGATTAAGACCAGCTCCTCAAGGTCGTGCTCACAGAATAAGAAAAAGATCTAACCATGTCACTCTTGTGTTGGGTGAATCCAATACTGAGAAGAACTAGTAAATATGGGACAGAAAACAAATCCAATAGGTAACAGATTAGGAATCATCCGTGGGTGGGAATCTAACTGGTATGGAGGTAACGATTATGGAGATAAGCTTGCAGAAGATGATAAGCTTAGAAAGTATATCCATGCTCGTTTAGCTAAGGCTAGCGTTTCAAGAATTATTATTGAGCGTACTCTTAAGCTGGTTACTATAACTATAATGACTGCACGTCCTGGTATTATCATCGGTAAAGGTGGTCAGGAAGTTGATCGTTTGAAAGAGGAATTGAAGAAGATATCTGGAAAAGATGTTCAAATCAACATCCATGAGATCAAACGTCCAGAGTTGGACGCTCATTTAGTAGGCGCTAGCGTTGCTCGTCAGATAGAGAATCGTATTTCTTATAGGCGTGCTATCAAGATGGCAATTGCAGCTGCAATGAGAATGAACGCTGAAGGTATTAAGATTCAAATCTCTGGTAGATTGAATGGTGCTGAAATGGCACGTAGTGAATCCTATAAAGATGGACGTATACCGCTTTCCACTTTTAGAGCAGATATCGACTATGCATTAGTTGAGGCTCATACTACTTATGGTAGAATTGGTGTGAAAGTATGGATTATGAAAGGTGAAGTTTATGGTAAGCGTGAGCTTTCTCCATTAGCAGGTCTTTCAAAGAAACAAGGTAAATCAGGTGGTGCCGATCGTGGAAACAGTCGTCGTCGTAGAAAATAATATAGCTAGAAATGTTACAACCTAGAAAAACAAAATTTAGAAAGCAGCAGAAAGGCCGCATGAAAGGAGATTCTGGTAGAGGTAACCAGCTAGCTTATGGTACATTTGGTATCAAGTCTCTGGACTCAGAATTTATAAATTCACGTCAAATAGAAGCTGCTCGTATCGCTGCAACTAGATTTATGAAACGTGAAGGTTCTTTATGGATAAAGATATTTCCAGATAAGCCTATTACTAAAAAGCCTCTTGAGGTTCGTATGGGTAAAGGTAAAGGTGCTGTTGAATATTGGGCTGCTGTCGTTAAACCAGGAAGAATATTGTTCGAAGTATCTGGTGTACCATTGGCAACTGCTCAGGAGGCTTTACGATTAGCCGCTCAGAAATTACCAGTGAAAACTAAGTTTATAGTCGCTCGCGATTATCAAGAATAAGGCATAGCATGAAACAATCAGAAGTTAAAGGATATTCTCAAGAAGAATTGAAAGATAGACTCGCAGAGTCGCAAAAAGCATATGCTGATTTGAAGCGTACACATATTGTATCTCCATTGGAAAATCCATCGCAGATTACAAAAATGCGCAAAACGATTGCAAGACTTAAAACAGCACTTAATAATTCATAATACGAATTGCAATGGAAGAAAGAAACTTAAGAAAAGAGCGTATCGGTGTTGTCCGTAGCAGTAAAATGGATAAGTCCATAGTTGTTGCTGAAGTAAAAAGACAGAAGCACCCTATGTACGGTAAATTCGTATTGAATACTAAGAAGTACGTAGCTCATGATGAAAAGAATGAGTGTAATGAAGGTGATACGGTTCGTATCATGGAAACTCGTCCACTTAGTAAAACAAAGACTTGGAGACTTGTCGAAATTTTAGAAAGAGCTAAATAATGTTACAACAGGAATCAAGATTAAAGGTCGCAGACAATACTGGAGCTAAAGAGGTTCTATGTATTCGTGTATTAGGTGGAACTAAAAGACGTTATGCATCAGTAGGAGATAAGATAGTTGTTTCTGTTAAAGAAGCTACTCCTAATGGAAATATCAAAAAAGGAGCTGTATCAACAGCAGTTGTTGTTCGTACTAAGAAAGAGGTTCGTCGTCCAGACGGGTCTTATATTAGATTTGACGATAACGCATGTGTTCTTTTAAATCCTAACTCAGAAATGCGCGGCACGCGTGTATTTGGACCAGTGGCAAGAGAATTACGTGATAGACAGTTCATGAAGATTGTTTCACTTGCTCCTGAAGTATTATAATTAAGTTATGGGAAAATTGAAAATAAAATCTGGAGATACTGTAAGAGTAATTGCTGGTGAGCACAAAGGTTCAGAAGGCAAGGTTACTAAAGTAATTTTGGATAAAAATAAAGCCATCGTGGAAGGTGTAAATATGGTTTCTAAACATGAGAAGCCTAGTGCAACTAACCCACAGGGAGGTATTAAAGAAAAAGAAGCTGCTATACAGGTTTCTAATCTTTCTCTTATTGATGGTAATGGTAAGTCTACTCGCGTAGGTTACAAAATTGAGAATGGTAAAAAGGTACGTATTGCACGTACAACTAAAGAAGATATATAGTCATGTCATACGTTCCAAGACTTAAGGAAGAATATAAAGAGCGCATTGCTGCTTCACTTAAAGATGAGTTTGGTTATTCCAATGTTATGGAAATTCCTAAGCTTCAAAAGATTGTTTTGAGTAGAGGAGTTGGTGCTGCTGTAGCTGATAAAAAGTTAATTGACTATGCGGTTGATGAACTTACAATGATTACAGGCCAGAAAGCGGTTGCTACTTTATCTAAGAAAGATGTTGCTTCTTTCAAATTAAGAAAGGGCATGCCTATTGGAGCTAAAGTAACTCTAAGAGGAGAACGCATGTATGAATTTTTGGATCGTCTTATTACCGTTGCGTTGCCAAGGGTAAGAGATTTTCAAGGAATCAAGGCAACTGGCTTTGATGGACGTGGAAATTATAATCTTGGGATTACAGAACAAATTATTTTTCCAGAAATCAATATTGATAAAGTAAATAAGATTGCTGGTATGGACATTACGTTCGTTACTAGTGCTGAAACAGATAAAGAGGCTAAATCATTGCTTACAGAGTTAGGTTTACCTTTTAAAAAGAACTAAGAATGGCAAAAGAATCAATGAAAGCGCGTGAGCGCAAAAGAGAGGCACTTGTAGAGAAATACGCTGAAAAGCGTAAGGCTCTAAAAGAAGCTGGAGATTATGAAGAGCTTCAAAAATTGCCTAAAAATTCATCACCGGTAAGATTACATAATAGATGTAAGTTAACGGGTCGCCCTAAGGGTTACATGAGACAATTTGGTTTATCTCGAGTAATGTTTAGAGAAATGGCAAATAAGGGATTAATACCTGGTGTTAAAAAAGCTAGTTGGTAACTAGTCTAAAGATAAGATTATGAATACAGATCCAATAGCAGATTATTTAACTAGAATTCGTAACGCTGTGCGTGCGAACCATAGAGTAGTTGAGATACCAGCATCTAATTTGAAAAAAGAGATTACTAAAATCCTCTTTGATCAAGGATATATCCTAAGCTATAAATTTATGGAGCAATCCACTCAGGATATTATCAAAATTGCACTAAAGTACGATCGTGATACAAAGGAGTCCGTAATAAAAGATATCCAGCGTTTGTCTAAGCCCGGTCTTAGAAAATATGCAGGTTCTACTGAGCTTCCAAGAATTTTGAATGGTTTAGGTATTGCTATCATTTCTACATCTAAGGGTGTTATGACTGATAAGCAAGCTAGATCTGAAAACGTTGGTGGCGAGGTTCTTTGTTACGTTTATTAAAAAAGAGTTATGTCTAGAATAGGAAATAATCCGGTAGCAATACCATCAGGAGTTCAAGTAAACGTTGCTGACGGTGTTATCAATGTAGAAGGTAAATTAGGTAAACTAATGCAACCATTTGCTGATGTGGATATCAAAGTTGAGGATAACGAAGTTTTTGTAACTCGTCCTTCTGATTCTAAAGATCATAGAGCAAAGCATGGTTTATACAGATCTTTAGTCAATAATATGATTGAAGGTGTATCAGTAGGTTGGACAAAGCAGTTAGAATTGGTTGGTGTAGGTTATAGAGCATCAAATCAAGGTCAAAAACTTGACTTGGCGTTAGGATTTTCACATAATATCGTTATTGATATTGCTCCTGAGGTAAAGGTTGAAACAATTTCAGAAAAAGGTAAGAATCCTGTTGTGAAGTTGACTTCATTTGATAAACAATTAGTTGGTCAAGTTGCTGCTAAAATTAGAGCTTTCAGAAAGCCTGAACCGTACAAAGGAAAAGGTATCAAGTTCGTAGGAGAAATAATTAGAAGAAAAGCTGGTAAATCAGCATAAGAATATAGTATTATGGCATTTTCAAAGTCAGTTAGAAGACAAAAGATCCGTCGTAGAATCAGAAAAACAGTTTCTGGTACTGCAAACCGTCCACGTCTATCAGTTTATCGTAGTAATAAAGAAATTTATGCTCAGGTAATTAATGATGTAGATGGAATAACGATTGCTTCAGCAAGTTCACGTGAGTTGAAATCTGCTGCACCTAAGAAGGATGCTGCAAAGGAAGTTGGAGTAAAAATTGCTGAGAAGGCTAAAGCGGCAGGTGTAGAGTCAGTATCATTTGATAGAGGTGGATATCTTTATCATGGTCGTGTACTATCTCTAGCTGAAGGAGCTCGTGAAGGCGGTTTGAAATTTTAATTAGAAAGATTTACGTAATGTATCAGAAGTATAAAAATATTGAAACGGTTAAACCAGGTGGATTAGATCTTAAGGATCGCCTTGTTGGTGTTCAACGTGTTACTAAAGTAACAAAAGGTGGTCGCGCCTTTGGTTTTTCTGCAATCGTAGTGGTTGGAGATGAAAACGGAGTAGTAGGTCATGGTCTTGGGAAATCTAAAGAGGTTTCTGAAGCCATTTCTAAGGCTGTTGAAGACGCTAAGAAAAACCTTGTTCGCATACCTTTACAAAAAGGAACGATACCTCATGAACAAAAGGGTAAGTTTGGTGGTGCTAGAGTTTTATTGCTTCCAGCAGCAACGGGTACAGGAGTTATCGCAGGTGGTGCAATACGTGCCGTACTGGAAGCGGTAGGTGTACATGACGTTCTTTCAAAGAATCAAGGTTCATCCAATCCTCACAACGTAGTAAAAGCTACCTTTGATGCCTTATTGCAGTTGCGTAATGCAGCGACAGTGGCAAAGCAAAGAGGTGTTTCAATAGATAAAGTATTTAACGGATAAGCATCATGGCAAAATTACACGTCAAGAAAGTGCGTAGTGCAATTAATCGCACCGCACGTCAGAAAAAAACATTGCAAGCCTTAGGTTTGCACAAAATGAATCAAGTAGTCGAGCATAATGATTCACCTGCTGTCATGGGAATGATTGCAAAGGTGTCTCACTTAGTTACTGTAGAAAAAGCATAAGTACGATGGGTCTAGATAATTTAAAACCTGCTGAAGGTTCAGTTAAGAAGTCTGCTAAGATTATTGGTCGCGGACAAGGTTCTGGTAAAGGTGGCACAGCAACAAGAGGTCATAAAGGAGCTAAGTCTCGTTCTGGTTATTCTAAAAAGATTGGTTTTGAAGGTGGTCAAATGCCACTTCAAAGACGTGTACCTAAGTTTGGTTTCACCAATATTAATCGTAAGGATTATAAGGGTATTAATCTTGATACCTTAGAAGCCTATCACTCTGAAGGTAGATTAAGCGACACCGTAACTGTAGAGGATTTGATAAGAGAAAGACTTGTTAATAAGAATGATCTTGTGAAGATTCTTGGAAGAGGAGAACTAAAATCTACTCTAAATATTACAGCTCATAAGTTTACCGCTTCCGCGAAAGCTGCCATAGAAAAGGCTGGCGGTAAAATAGAAACTGCATAATCAATCCCAATGAAGTTAATTGATACAATTAAAAATATCTGGAAGATTGAGGAACTGAAAGATCGTATTCTTATGACTTTCAGTTTACTGCTTGTGTACCGTTTTGGTGCTCAAGTTGTTTTGCCTTTTATCGATTCCACCAAATTAGCAGGATTTGCTTCCAACTTTGAAGGTGGTGGAATTGGTTCAATACTTAATGCATTTACAGGTGGAGCATTTGCTAACGCTTCGGTATTTGCCTTGGGTATTATGCCTTATATATCTGCAAGTATTGTTGTTCAATTAATGGGTATAGCGGTACCTTATTTACAGAAGCTACAAAAGGAAGGTGAATCAGGAAGACGTAAAATTAATCAGATTACAAGATGGTTGACCATCGGTATTTGTTTGGTTCAGGCTCCTAGTTATTTGTTGAGTTTAGGTTCTTTAGGTGTACCACCTGAGGCTTACCTTATCGACAATCAAACACTAATTCTTGTTGTAGGTACCATTATCTTAGTCACAGGATGTGTATTTGCTATGTGGTTAGGTGAAAAAATTACTGATAAAGGAATCGGTAACGGTATCTCCTTATTGATCATGGTTGGTATCATTGCGACACTTCCTCAAGCATTTGCTCAGGAGTTTGTATCCCGTTGGGAAGGTGTTGGTGGACCGTTTGTCATCATTATAGAAATAGTAATTTGGCTATTGGTCATTCTGGCATGTATTATGCTCGTTATGGCAGTGAGAAAAATTCCAGTGCAGTATGCTAGAAGAACAGCTTCTGGTGGATATGAAAAAAATGTATTTGGTTCAAGACAATATATTCCATTGAAATTAAATGCTTCAGGTGTAATGCCTATCATCTTTGCACAGGCCTTAATGTTTGTTCCACAAGCTTTAGGTCAATTGGAGTCAGATTGGGCAACATCAGTTGCAACAGCATTTGGTGATATATTTGGTTTTTGGTATAATTTGGTTTTTGCTGTATTAATTATTGTATTTACTTATTTCTATACAGCGATAACAGTACCTACTAATAAGATGTCAGATGATCTGAAGCGAAATGGTGGTTTTATTCCAGGAATTCGTCCAGGAACTGAAACATCAGAATATTTGGATAGAATCATGTCGCAGATTACGTTGCCTGGATCTATATTTCTTGCTTTGATAGCAATAGTTCCGGCATTTGTTTCCCTAATGGGAGTTACGCAATCATGGGCATTGTTTTATGGTGGAACATCTATGTTGATTATGGTTGGTGTCGCAATAGATACCATGCAACAGATCAATTCATATTTATTGAACAGACATTACGATGGTCTTATTAAGACCGGGAAAAACAGAAAAGCAGTAGCATAATTATGGCTAAACAATCAGCGATAGAACAAGATGGATCGATAATTGAAGCTTTATCAAACGCAATGTTTCGCGTTGAGCTTGAAAATGGTCATGTTGTTACAGCGCACATTTCAGGAAAGATGCGCATGCATTATATAAAATTACTTCCTGGAGATAAAGTTAAATTAGAAATGAGTCCTTACGATTTGACTAAGGCAAGGATTACTTATAGATATTGATATGAAAGTTAGAGCATCGATAAAGAAAAGAAGTGCAGATTGTAAAATCGTACGCCGTAAGGGTCGTCTTTACGTTATCAACAAAAAGAACCCAAAATTTAAACAAAGACAAGGTTAAGCTATGGCTAGAATTGCAGGGGTAGATATACCTAAAAATAAAAGAGGAGAGATAGCACTTACTTACATCTATGGTGTAGGTAAAAGTAGAGCTCAAGAGGTACTTTTGTCGACCGGTGTAGGTGTTGATAAAAAAGTAAGCGAATGGGATGATGATGAGATCGGTAAGATCCGTAATGCTATTGGTGAGTTTACTATTGAAGGTGAATTACGTTCAGAAACATCAACTAACATCAAGCGATTGATGGATATAGGATGTTACAGAGGTATTCGTCATAGATCTGGACTTCCACTAAGAGGTCAGCGCACTAAAAATAACTCTCGTACTCGTAAAGGAAAACGTAAGACTGTTGCTAACAAGAAGAAAGCAACTAAATAATAAGTAACTGATATGGCAAAGTCTAAAACAGTAGCAAAAAAGCGTAAAGTAATTGTTGAGAGCGTCGGTGAAGCTCATATTTCATCTTCTTTCAACAATATACTTGTATCGCTTACAAATAAAAAAGGAGAAGTCATTTCATGGTCTTCTGCTGGTAAGATGGGCTTTAGAGGTTCAAAAAAGAACACTCCTTATGCAGCCCAACTTGCAGCAGAGGATGCTTCTAAAGTAGCTCACGAGGCTGGTCTTAGAAAAGTTAAGGCTTATGTAAAAGGTCCAGGTAATGGACGTGAGAGTGCTATACGAACTATCCACAATGCGGGAATTGAAGTAACAGAGATAATCGATGTTACACCATTGCCACACAATGGATGTCGTCCTCCAAAGAGAAGAAGAGTATAATTAATTAATAATATCTGGTGATTATCAGACTGCTGAAGGATATAGACCTGAATTCACAGTACATCACTTTTAAACAATTTTATAATGGCAAGATATAGAGGTCCTAAGGCAAAAATTGCTCGTAGATTCAGAGAACCAATTTTTGGCCCTAGTAAAGCACTGGAGAAGAAAAATTATCCTCCAGGAATGCATGGTAACGCAAGAAGACGTGGAAAAGAGTCTGAATATGCGGTACAACTTAAGGAAAAGCAAAAAGCTAAGTACACTTATGGAATTCTAGAAAAGCAATTCCGATTGATGTTCGAAAAAGCTGTGCGTAGTTCTGGAATTACAGGTGAAGTCCTACTTCAACTTGCAGAATCCAGACTTGATAATGTAGTTTACAGAATGGGAATGGCTCGTACCAGAAGAGGTGCAAGACAACTCGTTTCTCACAGACACATTACCGTTAACGGTCAGTTGGTAAATATTCCATCCTACCAATTACAAGCTGGCGATGTAGTCGCCGTTCGTGAAAAATCAAAATCTCTTACAGCCATTGATGATGCATTATCATCCAATGAGCACGTGTATGATTTCATTACATTCAACAAGTCCAGTATGTCTGGTACTTATGTTTCTGTTCCAGAAAGAATTCAGATTCCTGAAAACATTAAGGAACAACTGATTGTTGAATTGTATTCTAAATAATTTTTAACCACATTATTCTTATGGCAATATTAAATTTCCAAAAGCCGGATAAAGTAATCATGATCGATTCAACCGATTTTGAAGGTAAGTTTGAGTTCAGACCTTTAGAACCAGGATATGGATTGACCGTTGGAAATGCTCTTAGAAGAGTATTACTTTCTTCATTGGAAGGATTCGCAATAACATCTATCAGAATTGAAGGTGTTGATCACGAGTTCTCAACAATCGAAGGAGTGGTTGAAGATGTTACAGAAATCATCCTAAACTTCAAACAAGTTAGATTCAGACGTCAGATTGACGAGGTAGATAGTGAAGTTGTTAATGTTTCTTTCTCTGGAAAGGATCAATTTACAGCTGGAGATATGCAAAAATATATTTCAGGCTTCCAAGTCTTGAATCCAGAAATGGTAATTTGTAACACAGAATCTTCTATTAACCTGAATCTTGAGTTGACAATAGAAAAAGGTAGGGGTTACGTTCCTGCAGAGGAGAATAAAAATACCGGAGCAGCATTAGGTACTATTGCTATCGATAGTATTTTTACTCCAATCAAGAATGTGAAATACAGTATTGAAAACTACCGTGTTGAACAAAAGACTGACTACGAAAAGTTAGTTTTTGAAATTATCACTGATGGTAGTATTCATCCTAAGCACGCTTTAACTGAAGCTGCCAAGACGTTGATTCACCATTTTATGCTGTTCTCTGATGAGAGAATCACTCTTGAAGCAGATGAGATAGCTCAAACCGAGACTTATGATGAAGAAAGTCTTCACATGCGTCAGTTGCTTAAAACAAAATTAGTTGACATGGAACTTTCTGTTCGTGCACTAAATTGTTTGAAAGCTGCAGAGGTTGAAACTCTTGGTGATCTTGTTTCTTATAACAAGAACGATTTGATGAAGTTCAGAAACTTTGGTAAAAAGTCTTTGACTGAATTGGAAGAGTTGGTAAATGTGAAAGGTTTAAACTTCGGTATGGATCTCTCAAAATATAAATTAGACCGTGACTAGGTTTTCACCTAGTTGTAGAAATAGGAAACAATGAGACACGGAAAAAAAGTAAATCATTTAAGTAGAAAGACGGCACACCGTAAGGCAATGCTTTCAAATATGGCTTGTTCCCTTATCGAACACAAGCGTATTAATACAACGGTTGCAAAGGCAAAAGCGCTTAAGCAATTTGTGGAGCCACTTATTACAAAGTCAAAATCTGATACAACTCACAACCGCCGCTTGACTTTCTCGCAATTGCGTAGTAAAGAGGCAGTAACTGAATTGTTTAGAGATGTAGCTTCAAAAGTAGGTGATCGTCCAGGTGGATATACTAGAATCATCAAGTTAGGTAACCGTCTAGGAGACAATGCAGATATGGCGTTGATCGAGTTGGTCGATTATAATGAAGTATATAAGGCTGGTGGTGACGCTAAGAAAACTACAAGACGTAGTCGTCGTGGTGGAAAAGCAAAAGCTGAAGCGCCTAAAAAGGAAACTACTGAAGCAAAAAATGAAGAAGAGTAAAAATCACACTTCATAAAGAATTATAAAAGGATCAATGTTTCGGCATTGATCCTTTTTTTTTATCATTATTTTTGAAATATGGCATACTTAGAGAAAAAAGACGCAATCATTCTGTTGAATGACGGTACCGTTTTCCATGGCAAAATGGTTGGTCCAGAAAGTACAGCAACAGGCGAGATCTGTTTCAATACAGGCACCACAGGCTACCAAGAGATTTTTACAGATCCATCCTACTACGGTCAGATCATGGTAACTACAAACGCCCACATAGGAAATTATGGAGCTACAGATTTAGACTTAGAATCAAATTCAGTTAAGATAGCTTGCTTAGTTTGTAAAAACTTCTCTGACGATTTCTCGCGACCACTAGCAACTTCATCTTTAGCTGAATTTCTGCAGAAACAAAATCTCACCATCATTTCTGATGTTGATACTAGAGCATTAGTCGCACACATTAGGGAACATGGCTCACAAAATGCAATTGTTTCTTCAAGGGTCGACGATCGTGATGCTCTCAAAAAAGAACTTTCCGAAACTCCTTCCATGAAAGGTTTAGAGTTAGCTTCCATGGTTTCTACTAAGGAATCTTATTACTTCGGTAAAGAAGATGCTACCTATCGTATTGCTGCCTTGGATTTGGGAATAAAAACTAATATCTTAAGAAACCTAGCTAGTCGTGATTGTTACATCAAAGTGTTTCCTTATGATAGTTCTTACGAAGAATTAGCAGCGTTTGAACCGGATGGTTATTTTATTTCCAATGGGCCTGGTGATCCAGAGCCATTAAAAGATGCTATAACGCTTGCGCGAAAAGTATTAGATCAAAATCAACCGTTTTTCGGCATATGTCTAGGTCATCAAATTATAGCATTAGCAAATGGTATTAAAACCTATAAGATGCATAATGGTCATCGTGGTATAAATCATCCTATAAAAAACCTTCAGTCTGGTAAAGGTGAAATCACCTCCCAAAACCATGGTTTTGCGATCGACAAATCAGACGCAGAATCAAATCCTGATATAGAAATCACACACACACATTTAAATGATCAAACCGTAGCCGGAATCAGAATTAAGAATAAACCTTGCTTTTCAGTTCAATATCACCCAGAAGCAGGTCCAGGACCTAATGATGCCACTTACCTTTTTGATCAGTTTATAGAATTAATTCAATCAACTAAAAAACAAGCAATATGAGTACGATAATAGATGTTCACGCAAGACAAATTTTTGATTCCCGTGGGAATCCAACCGTAGAGGTAGATGTAATTACAGCAAACGGTGTTTTGGGTAGAGCAGCAGTTCCATCTGGAGCTTCTACAGGTGAACATGAGGCAGTAGAGCTGCGTGATGGTGGTAGTGACTTTATGGGTAAAGGTGTTTCTAAAGCCGTAAACAATGTCAATAAAACTATTGCTGATGAATTGCGCGGTGTTTCAGTTTTTGAGCAAAATTTCATTGACCAGACCATGATTGATCTAGATGGTACTGCTAACAAGGCTAATTTAGGTGCCAATGCAATTCTAGGAGTTTCGTTAGCTGTCGCAAAAGCTGCAGCAAATGAATTGAACCAGCCTCTATACAAATATATAGGTGGTATGAGTGCATCGACGCTTCCAGTACCAATGATGAATATTATTAATGGTGGATCACACAGTGATGCGCCCATCGCGTTTCAGGAATTTATGGTAATGCCAGTCGAGGCAGAATCTTTTAGCGAGGCGCTTAAAATGGGAACGGAAATTTTCCATCACTTGAAAAAAGTGCTACACGATAGAGGATTGAGTACCGCTGTAGGTGATGAAGGTGGATTTGCTCCAACATTAGATGGTACTGAGGATGCTCTAGATACGATTTTACTTGCTATCAAAAATGCAGGATACACACCAGGAAAACAGATCATGATTGCCTTGGATTGTGCTGCTGCAGAATTCTTTGTGGATGGTAAATATGACTACACAAAGTTTGAAGGTGATAAAGGAGTGATAAGAACCAGTAAAGAACAAGCGATATACCTTGCAGATCTTGCTTCAAAATATCCAATTATCTCGATAGAGGATGGAATGGATGAGAACGATTGGGATGGCTGGAAAATGTTGACAGAAATTGCTGGTGATAAAGTTCAGCTTGTTGGTGATGATCTATTTGTTACTAATGTTGAGCGTCTTTCTCGTGGGATCAATGAAAACATTGCTAATTCAATCCTTATCAAGGTAAACCAGATAGGTACATTGACTGAAACTATCGCTGCTGTAAATATGGCTCACAAGGCTGGTTACACATCTGTAATGTCACACCGAAGTGGTGAGACTGAGGATAATACTATTGCAGACCTTGCAGTTGCTTTGAGTACGGGACAAATAAAAACTGGATCTGCTTCTAGATCTGACCGTATGGCAAAATACAATCAGTTGTTACGTATTGAGGAAGAGTTGAATTCTTCAGCATATTTCCCAGGAAGAAAGGCTTTTAGGATATCCTAAAACCTCTTGAAACTTAAACAAAAAGCCATCTATTCAGATGGCTTTTTTATTGCCTTAAATCTTACTGATCCCAGCTTTTTAAATGTAAATAGATTTGGTGATTATTACGCTTTCGCGAAAGCGAACTACTAAGAATTAACTCAATAAATTATAAATATGACAAGGTTTGCCAGCAGTGAGCAAGTTTTCTTCTAAATGTTATATTAAAGTGCGAAACATCAATTGATATAATTTCAATTTGATAATTTCCAGTCGTATTTTTGAGAGAACGATAAAGACAAAACAATGGCAGATAAAGCAATACTGGATATAGATGGAGAAAAATATGAATTTCCCATCATCACAGGAACAGAGAATGAAAGAGCAATTGATATCAAAAGCTTACGTGGATCCACTAATGGTGTTGTAACTATTGATCCAGGTTATAAAAATACTGGTAGTTGTACGAGTGCTATTACCTTTTTAGATGGTGAGGAAGGAATTTTAAGATATAGAGGATATTCAATTGAGGAATTGGCAGAGAAGGCAAGTTTTCTCGAGGTGTCTTACTTGCTCATCTTTGGTGAATTGCCAACTGCGAGTCAATTAGATAAATTTCACCGAGATATAAAGGCTAATTCTCATGTAGATGAGGATTTAAAAAAGATCTTAGACGGATTCCCTAAATCTGCACATCCCATGGGTGTACTGTCATCTTTAACAAGTGCTCTGATTGCTTTCAATCCTTCATCAGTCAATGTTGATAGTGAAGAGGAGATGTATAAAGCGATCGTAAAGATTCTTGGGAAATTCCCAGTTTTGGTTGCTTGGACATTAAGAAAAAGAACAGGTCAGCCCTTAGATTATGGAGATGAGAGTTTAGGTTATGTAGAAAACATTTTGAAGATGATGTTTAAAAAAGCTAACTCTGAATATAAGCTGAACCCAACTGTAGTAAATGCTCTAGATAAGTTATTGATTCTTCATGCAGACCACGAACAGAATTGTTCTACTAGTACAGTTCGTATCGTTGGTTCTTCTCATGCCGGTTTGTTTGCTAGTTTAAGTGCAGGTATTAATGCACTATGGGGACCACTTCATGGTGGTGCCAACCAAGCGGTTCTTGAAATGCTGGAAGCAATTAAAGAAGATGGCGGTGATACTAAGAAGTACATGGGTAAAGCAAAGGATAAGGAAGATCCTTTCCGTTTGATGGGCTTTGGACATAGAGTTTACAAAAACTTTGATCCACGAGCTAAGATCATCAAAAAAGCTGCAGACGAAGTACTTTCGGATTTAGGTGTAGAGGATCCTATTCTTGACATAGCTAAAGGACTTGAAAAGGAAGCTCTTGAAGATTCCTATTTCGTAGATCGTAAGTTGTATCCTAACGTAGATTTCTATTCTGGAATCATTTATCGAGCTATGAATATACCAACAGAGATGTTTACAGTAATGTTTGCCCTAGGTAGATTACCAGGCTGGATTGCTCAATGGAAAGAAATGCGTGAGAATAAAGAGCCTATAGGCCGTCCGCGTCAAATATATACTGGAGAAACTCACAGAGCTTTCAAAGAGGTTTCTGAGAGATAAGTCTATAAGTCATAGCAAAAAAATCCCGTAGTTGATCTACGGGATTTTTTATGTTTTGAGGTTTTTCCAATATCGCTTTCGCGAAAGCGAACTTACCATTAGACTTCTTAGTTATTATGTGCTAAAGCCATAGCTCGTTAGGAGTTTAGATAACCATACGCCTGGTACACAAACAGTCCAATTCCGGCGATGATGAGATAGGCGTTAGCCGCTTTATAAAAGGATCCATAACTTTTTTTCTTTTGCCAAAGAGTGATCAAAAAAACGATGGGAATCAAAGCAATTACCTGACCTAGTTCCACACCTATGTTGAAGCTAACGATTTTGGCAAGAAAATCTTCCTTACCAGTTTCAAAGGATTGCAAACGCGTAGATAATCCAAAGCCATGAATCAATCCAAACAGAAATACCATGATCAGAAGATTGGGTGACTTCATGTTGAGCCTTTCAAAACCTTTTAGGTTTTCAAAGCCTTTGTATAAAACGCTCAGAGCAATTACGGCATCTATCAAATGCTCATCTGCTTTTATGCCTAGATAGGTAGCGCCGATGAGTGTAATACTGTGACCTATCGTAAATACGGTAATGAATTTGACTATGTCCTTAAATCCTTTGAGGTAAAAGACAACACCAGCTAAAAATAATAGATGATCATAGCCAGTCAACATGTGTTTTGCACCTACATAAATGTAAGATATCAAACCGCCATTATTCAAGGTTACCTGGTCTGCAGAACTCACGCCGTGAGCTAATGCCAAAAGTGGCATTGTCAACACAATCACTAAAATTAACCGAGTCCGATCGTTAAGCATTCCCTTTTTTTCTATTGAAAAAGAAGAACAAGCCACCAACAACGACGACACTTGCTACAATAAATATCCATACTGGAAATTCAGATTCCTCATGATCGTGACCGTGGTTTTGATCTTCATCATGATCGTGTGATATTTCAAAGGTCAACGTCGCCCAGTTGGATTCATGGGTAAGACCTTCTTCTTCGGTAGTCACCAAATTAATGGTGCGCAAATACCAAATACCATCTGCTTCTAGTTCAACGGTAACTTCTCCGTTTTCATTAGTACGCAATTCTTGACCTGTGGTATGAGTATGTGCTTCGTCAGAAGCTTGTTGATCGCCTGAAGCTATTTCTTCATGATCGTGCTCGTGATTCTCTTGAGAATCTCCAGCACCGTGTTCGTGATCATGGCTGTGCTGCTCGCCATCGCCGTGTGTGTGCTCATGCTCATGGTTTTCCATTTCACCGTTAGCGTGTTCATGATTATGGTTAGCATCGTCTTGTGAATGACTATGAGTATGCTCTGTCTCACCGTGTTTATGTGTATGTTCATGATCATTAGTTGTTGCTTTCCCATCATGATCATGATCGTCGTTTCCATGGGAATGAGGTTCTCCACCATCGTGCGTGTGCATTGCTTCATCGTTATCATGAGTATGCCCATTCATGGATGGCTTATAATCTGCGTATACTAATTGATTTGCGAGAGGCTGACCATTACGCAATAACTTTACTTGCAAGCTTTCACCACTATGTACTTCGTATGGATTCTGCAGCGGTATAAACTCGATGGGATAGCCTAAGGGCTGACTCCAATCGTTACTTAAAGAATCACCTACTTGAAAAATGGCTTTGACATGCTTGGAATATTTTTCAACGGCATCTTGATCGTTTAGATTATTCTGACGGCGCATTTCAATCATATCCTTCACACCGTCATGTTCTAGATAGCTATTAAACGCCTCGGCATCCATTTCAATATTTCTAGCTTTAGTAGATACTCCAACTACGTAAGTACCTGATTCACCTGTTTTGAAATTTAAAAGCGTGGTAGTAGTATCCATTTCTGTCCATTGATCATCATTTATGGCTTTTCTATTTCCGTTCGAGACGATGCTCGCGTCCAGCATGCGATCACGGTCAATTACATTTTCGCTTTTTTCAAAGGTCCCGTTGAATAATTGGATCTGTGCCTCGGTATTAGGTTGCAGGAAATAGGAATCTAATTTGAGATACATATCGTGGCTGCATAGAAGCAAAATAAGTGCTACAAATAGGATGCTCTTTTTCATAGAAAGAATTTCAAAAGTTAACTAGCTCAAAAATACGATTTATGAAATTTTATAAACTGTTTGCTTTTAATTCATTTTGGTTTGCATCTTGCAGAAATGATCATTTTTCTTTTGCTTAAAACTTGTGTTTATCTAGCTAAATGACTGACTCGTAAGGATAAGGTTCAAGCCATTTATTGTACAAATCAGAGCCAATATGTGGTAAATTTGCCGCATGAATCGATTGAATTTACATGTAGAAGATGAGACCTCGAGATTGCGTGCCGTTGTGCTAGGAACAGCCAGAAGTAACGGACCGGCACCAAATCTAAAAGAAGCCTACGACCCTAAATCCAGACAACACATTATGGAAGGCACCTATCCTAAAGTAGAGGATATGGTGGTAGAGATTGATGCCGTAGCGAGAGTTTTTGAAAAGTATGAAGTTGAGGTATTTCGCCCAACAACCCTAGAGGATTGCAATCAGATATTCACGCGTGATATAGGTTTTGTCATTGACAATAAATTTGTAAAAGCTAATATTTTACCAGATCGAGAAGAGGAACTTCTCGCTATACAACACGTTATCGATTTAGTCCATCCTGAAAATGTCATTAGACCACCGCAGGAAGTTCATATAGAAGGTGGCGATGTCATGTTGCATCGAGATTATATTTTTGTAGGGACTTATCGTGGTGCTGACTATGCAGATTACATCATTGCCCGCACTAACGTTGAGGCTGTTGAATGGTTGCGAGAAACCTTTCCTAATAAAAAGGTCGTTTCGTTCAACTTACGCAAAGACAACTTGGACCCATACAATAATGCGCTGCATCTAGATTGCTGCTTTCAACCCGTTGGTAATGGAAAGTGTATCATTTATAAAGGCGGTTTTCTACAGGAAGAAGAGTATCAATTTTTAGTTGATTTATTTGGTGCTGACAATTGTTTTGAGATTACTCAAGAAGAAATGTATCACATGAATTCCAATGTTTTCTCCATCGCTCCAGACGTCGTCATTTCAGAACGTAACTTTACTAGACTCAATACCTGGTTGCGCAGCCATGGCATTACTGTTGAAGAAGTCCCTTATGCAGAAATTGCCAAGCAAGAAGGTCTACTGCGTTGTTCCACATTGCCCCTAATCAGAGATTAATGAAACAAATTACCGATACCATTCTAATGGTGCGTCCCGTGCAGTTCCGTATGAATGAGGAGACTGCAGTGAATAATTATTATCAGGATCAACAGTTCCATAAGGAGATCAAAGATGCTGATGCAAATAAGAGAGCGCAGGGCGAGTTTGACGCTTTCGCGAAAGCGTTACAAGACAACAACATCAACGTCATCATAGTCAATGATGACGAGAAACACGATACGCCAGATTCGGTTTTTCCAAATAACTGGCTGTCCACACACGAGAACGGTACCGCAGTTTTATACCCAATGTTTGCACCCAATCGCAGACTGGAACGTAGACCTGAAGTGCTGGATGCATTGGAAAAGCACGGTTTTATGATCGAGAATGTGATGGATTATACCAGCGCAGAAGATCAAGAAGTATTTTTAGAAGGAACCGGCAGCCTACTGCTGGACCGCGCTAATGAAACCGCCTATTGCAGCATCTCGCCACGAGCCGATGAGGATTTATTCATTGAGTTCTGCGAGGATTTTGAATATACACCGGTGGTTTTTACTGCTTACCAAAGCGTAGGAGATGCCCGTCTACCTATCTATCACACTAACGTGATGATGGCACTAGGTGAAGAATATGCCGTCATTTGCCTTGACGCAATAGACAGCAAGGCTGAGGTCAAAAATGTTCTGAAACATCTCAAGCGCACGAATAAAGAAGTCATTAACATCACCGAAGCTCAAGTGGAAAGCTTCGCTGGCAACATGATTCAGGTGAAAAATAAGGACGGTAAAAAGTTCTTGGTCATGAGCAATCAGGCCTACGAATCCCTAACCGATGCGCAGATCAAAAAGCTGGAGCGATTCAACGAGATCATTCATCCAGATATTCAAACTATCGAGAAACTAGGTGGCGGCAGTGTACGTTGCATGATGGCAGAAATCTTTTTGCCTAAAGCAATCTAACACAGCTTTCTCTTTTACGCTGATTTTAAGTAATTTAACCTATTCAATTTGCGAGGTAGTAGCAAACTCGTAGGCTAAATTCAAAATCATGTTGACTAAAAGCAGTCCGGTCTGGAAGTATATTTCTCATTTGTTTTTATCCATCGACCAGTTCGGGAATGCCCTAGCTGGTGGAAATTCTGATAACACTATATCAGCTAGGATCGGGTTTTACAATCACCATGAATCTCCAGTTCGTAAGGTAGCTGGTTATTGGAAGTTTTTGGAATGGGTCATTGATACTACTTTTGAGCCAGTGGATGGAAAAGGCCATTGTCATGAAGCGTACCACAACGATGCTAGCGAAATCTTTGACAATTACGTCACTCGGTTTTTTATTTTGATGGCATTTATCATCATCATCCCAAGCTGTTTTTTGATCGCTGCTATATTGTATCCGCTATCGTGGGTTGGAATCTTGAAGCAAAAAACAATCGATCGACCTCAAAATTTAAAGGACCGTTTCGATTTTTGCAATCTTCAGCTCAAAAGTATTTTACAGGAACTTGACGAACATCCTTTAGGCGATCAAGATATTACCAATGCAAAACTCAGTTTTGAACGCCTAAAAGATCGTGTGGCTTATATTGAAACCGTGTTACAATCAGGCTCGATGGAGACGAGTATTTGATTAACCAAAACAAGACTACTTCCCAGTCGCAATATGCTTGATCATTCCGGCAAAAATAAAATAGTGAAAGGGCAACATACTGTACCAGTATAATCGTCCCCAAAGTCCTAGAGGTCTGAAGGTAGCTGTTTGATGGACTACATTTTCATCATCGATCTCAAATTCTAGCCAAGCTTCGCCAGGTACACGCATTTCTGCAAAAAGCAATAATCTTTTTTCCTGTCGGTCTGCTACCAGCACACGCCAAAAATCCAATGAGTCTCCAGAATGGATCTTATCCTGATTGGTACGTCCACGACGTAACCCAACACCGCCAAAAAGCTTGTCCAGGTAACCGCGAATTTTCCAAAGGAAATCGGCATAATAGTAGCCGTTCTTGCCGCCTATCGCCCAAATGCGATTGAGGGCTTCTTCTGGATTCTCTGTTTTAAAAGTTTGCGCATCGCGTAGGCAACCGAATTGTGGTACCTGTTTGAATTTATTAATGTTGTATTTGAACCTACCGCTCACCATACTGTCTTTCCAGCTACTGGCGACCTGATTCTGCTCAATTTTAGCAAATGCCATATCCAGCGCCTCTTTGTATGAATAAAGTTGAATGCCTAGATCAGAAGGTAATGAGTTCTCCTTAGCCACAACTTCTACAGACATGCTGTTCACAAGATTGCGAGCAAGTTTATAGGATGTACTGGTTACAAAATACAGCCAGTAGGAACTCAGCTTTGGCGTCATAATGGGAACCGTGAGAATCGTCAGGTGCAGCTTTCTGTTTTCAGAATATTGCTGCATCATCTGCTTGTATGTGAGCACATTTTTTCCTCCTATATCATAGGATTGGTCATAACTTTCAGTACGTCCCAGCACGCCTATCAAGAAACTCATCACGTTGCGTATAGCGATGGGATGCGTTTTGGTATTCACCCATTTGGGTGTGATCATTACAGGTAGTTTCTCACATAGATCGCGTATGATCTCAAAGGAAGAACTACCACTACCCACGATAATTCCTGCGCGCAATACCGTGGTAGGAATGTCGCTTGCACTCAGAATTTCTTCAACACGCTTTCGCGAAAGCAAATGTTTGCTCAACACATCCTGATTCACGATTCCGGATAGATAAATGATCTGTTGGCAACTCGTATGAGCCAGCTGGTTCAGAAAGTTGGTAGCACTATCGGCTTCCATTTTGTCAAAACTTTCCGTGCTGCTCGTCATGGAATGGATCAGGTAATACGCCACATCGATATCTGCAGGAATTGGATTCTGCTCAGGTAAATCCAGAAAATCAATCTCAATAATCTCTACCTGTTCCCGTATCTCATCTGGTACTGACAGCCGGTTGGCACTGCGCACCGCACAAACCACCTCGTGATCCTCCTTAAGCAATTCATATAACAATCGCACGCCTATGTAACCGTTCGCACCTGTAAGTAATACCTTCATGTTCTAAAGATAAGCCGTCGCAGCGCGCGGTGTATGTCGCTTCTTGTTAAATCCAAAGTAGCTTACACTCTACCGGTAATTATTTGGGCGATACCATCCCGCTTTTGGCGGGTTGGTCGGGCTTTACGCTACAATCTTTTTATCACGCTAATGGCGTGATAAAAAGGATTTCCACTTCAATCCCTATCGCAAGACTTTCACTATCATTTTGGAAAATTCATTGGTTTCGTACTAATGCTAAAGCCAGTTTCCTTATATATAGAGCATAGCAACTAATCACTACTACTTAAAAGCCGATAACAAAAACGCCGCTCAAAGAGAACGGCGTTTCAAAATTAAAGAATAACGAACCTATTCTTTCTTTTCAGAAACCGACCTGCGGTTATCAGTAGTAGAACGGTCAATCAATTTATTGTAAGGATCGATTCCTGCTTCCACAGGTTCTTCATCTACGATGATTTCAAAGCTGTTATCAATGTTGGTTACCTTACGTTTTTCCAGATAAAGCAGTTTGTTCTCACCAGTTTCTTCATTTTCAGCACCAAAAACGCCTACTTCAATATAATCAGCAAGTGGTAAAGAATTGATAGCCTTCTTTGCACCTTCTGGCGTGAAGCTCAAGCTATCACCAGCAACGCTGGCATATTTCTTATCTCCTAGGTTGTCAGAACGATATTTGCTTACAGTTCCCGTTACGGTCACTGCATACTTACCGTTATCAAGCTTGCGGTACGATGCATCACCAACTTCGTTATCATAAAGCGTGATGGTCTCAAACATATCCCTAACCAGATACTGTAGAGAATCTGGTGTAACTGCTTTAAGGTCTGCTACAAATTCCTCAGAGGTAGGATAGGGTGCGCTCTTGAACTGATATTTCTCTGCAAAACGTTTTGCAACCCCATTGAACTTGTCCTCGCCTATGTAATCACTCATGGCATATAATACCACAGATCCTTTTCTATAATGAATGTATGGCTGGTTCTCGTTATACATTAATGGGTTCTCACTAATTCGCTCGCTGGTACGACCAGAAAGGTATTGATCCATGGCATCCTTCAAGAAGGTGCGCATCTGGTTCTTTCCATAAACTTTTTCCAGAACCTTGAGGGAACTGTACTCTGACATACTTTCAGACAATAGTGTTGCTCCTTTAGCTTTGGCGCCTATCACCTGGTGTGCCCACCATTGGTGTGCAAGCTCATGAGCAGTAATCGCCAGCGGATAATCAACCGCATCCTTCTTATCATCATCCACATCTGCTATGAAACCTACACCTTCACTAAACGGAATCGTGTTGGCAAATGCCTGTGCAAAAGAACCGTAGTCCTTAGGGAACTCAATGATACGTGCTTGACGATGCTGGTAAGGCGTATAGTTGTCGTTGTAATAATCCAGACCTTCACGCAATCCTTTCATCATACGATCTAGATTATAGGTATGATCTGGATGGTGGTAGATTTCTAGGCTTACGCCATCGTGCATTTCCTTTTTCACATCATAACGACCACTCATAAAGGAATAGAAGTTGAGGATTTTAGCATCCATTTTATAATGGTAATACTTGCGACCATCTTCTTCCCATTCCTTGATTAAGTAACCAGGTGCGATAGCAATTTGATCTGCACTGGTACTTACCGTAGCTTCAAAATCAATCCAATCGCTCTCACCACCTATGTAATTATAATCTGTGGCGCCTATCGCATCAGGATCTGGCATGCGATCCTTAGGCGGCAAGTTGTATTTAGCCCGTACTTTTGGATCACGCAATTCTCCTTGCTCGCTGTAGCCTATTGATGGATACATGGAATTATTTAGAAATGTTCCATTGGAACGAATAGGTGATTTGTTGTCAAGAAACTTATTGGGCTCGTTATGCATGTCAAATTTCATAACCAGCGTGTCGCCAGGTTGCAGCGCGTTTGCAAAACGATACATGCGGTATTGAAAGTCTTCATTATCATACACCTGCTCATTCTCACGATCCAGCTCAATCTCAATAGGATAATCCTGCACATTCATGTGCAGCGTGTCGATCGCAACGCTTGACTGATTCACCATAGTGTAGGTTGCGCCGGCCTTGAAATCCCTAGTGTCAGGAAATATATCCATGTATGTATTGACAGCAATCAGTTTAGGTTGTGGAATATTATTGTACCTGCTCAATTCCTTCTCATAATTCACACGTAGCTCTTCCTGTTCCTTACCAGAAAGTTGCTCATTATCCACATTATTGATTTTCCAGATGTATCCACCAATGGACAGAAATAATACCGAACATACTGCGATTGTAGCGATAATGGATTTTGAAAATCTCGCTTTCGCGAAAGCGAAACGTTCCATAAACCCTAATCCCATGCCACGTCTGTAGAACACCAACGCAAGGCTTAATAACACGATACCGAACAGAATCCAGTACAATCGATACGTGTAATAAGGAGCTAGCGAAGCACCATAACCACTAAAGTCTGAGGCACTAGGCTCGCCTATGGAATTAAAATCAAAAATAGCTTGATCAACACCTATGGCAGATGTTACCAATGGAATGGCAATGCCTATTATTAAGAGTGTGGCAAGTCCCAACCATTTGTTTTTGATCAACGTGTGTATGAAAAGCGCCATGAAGATCCACGGTACATATTTCCAAACATTCACCATATAAGCTTGAAATAAATAAAGATCCAGCTGGTAATCTGCAAAACCCTGGATGGTCTGGTAGGTGATACCACACAAGATGAGAAGCGTTTGTAAAACGGCAACCATAATGACCAGTGCAAGAAGCTGGCTTACTAGGAACACCCAACTTTTTGTAGGTGTGACATCAACAATCTGGTTGATGTGCGCAGCTCGAGAGCGATCCATTAGAAAGCCCGCATACAGGAAAATGAGTAAAAAAGTAAATAACAGAATATATGCAGAAGCTTCTGAACTAAGCATCACCCAAGCTTTAGGTAATATAGGTGTACCGAAAATCAGTCCCGAGTTGAACATCATCACCATCGTCAGCGCAATCGCCAGGAAACTAATGATAATAAACGGCCAGCCGAAAATGATGTACCGTACATCTGCCTTTGTCAAACTCCAGAGTGTCGATAGTTGTCCCTTAAAACTAAAGTCTGTTGAGACTTGTGGTAGAACAACACGGCTCAAACGGCTGTAATTTTCTTTCATCATTCGACCAGAAGACCTCTTCTTAAAAAGGCTTACCGCATTTTGGGCAAATCTGAATCTGGCGATAACCCAGCCCAGAATCAAGATGGAAATTGCTGCCCATACCACACGGTTCCAGAAGATCATTCCTTCAAAAGGCAACATGCGCTCATTTTGTTCTGCAGGAGTCCAATATTCTACAGTTTCAGATATAGCTATGTTTCCTAAAGGATCTGCAAGCGATAACCAGAAAGGATCATCGACTT
The DNA here is from genome assembly GCF_900101765.1 of Nonlabens sp. Hel1_33_55. Taxonomy (NCBI): domain Bacteria; kingdom Pseudomonadati; phylum Bacteroidota; class Flavobacteriia; order Flavobacteriales; family Flavobacteriaceae; genus Nonlabens; species Nonlabens sp. Hel1_33_55. Next base: position 1,854,772 of record NZ_LT627735.1, on the reverse strand, counting down.
GATCAACGTAGGATGAAGTCACGAGCTGAATGATAATCAAACAAAGCACGGCCATAAAACCTATGTTCATGTTGCGCGTGAAGACGATAATAGCAAACACGATCGCACTATAGAAGAGAACATTGGGTATAATAATCAATAAAAATGGCTGTAAATAATTCCAGAAGGAGAATGGTCCCAACAACAGTTCATTGTGACCAGGTAAATATCCACCTATCATCAGACCTATCACCACCATGAATATCAAGATGAGGTTTATGGTGATTCCTGCAGAGAATTTAGCCAACAGATATTCCCATTTTTTGATGGGATAAGAATACAACACATGATGCATGTTGTTTTTAAAATCTCGATGAATCGTGGTTCCTGTGAAAGTTGGAATCATCAGATAACAAAACAGCGCCAGTTGTGACACCAGTCCAGAAATTACATAAGGACTATTGATAAAGGAGTTAGAGGTAACCGTAACATTATCACTGCTAAAAACGCCAGTGGCAACAGCCATTACAACGCCGCCCAAAATAAAGAACAGCGCAGCAAACACATAAAATATTGGCTTACGGAACCAAGTTCTAAGCTCGTGGGAAAATATGGTAGAGAACATGCTTATACGGTTTCAAGGGATTCAACAGGCTTGTTGTTGTTTAGTGTTGTGAAATACACATCTTCCAGCGATGCTGGAGTAGGATGGAAGCCCTCGCCAGGACTAACGTCACCGTAAACTCTTACCACAAGATTGTTGTCTTCATTATAACTAGAGGAGATAACATTGTGGGTTTCCTGTAGTTGCTCTGCAGTGTCTCTATCTACTGTCGTGATCCATACTTTGTTCTCCAATAACTTAACCATTCCTTTAGGCGTGCTTTGTGCTAGAATGCGGCCACCGTTTAGGATGGCCATATCGGTACACAATTCTTTTACATCATCAACGATGTGGGTAGAAAAAATCACGATGTGGTTGGTTCCTATTTCTCTAAGTACGTTCAGGAATCGATGTCTTTCTGCTGGATCCAGTCCTGCGGTTGGCTCATCGACAATGATAAGTTTAGGGTTGTTGAGTAATAGTTGCGCAATACCGAAGCGTTGTTTCATACCACCAGAATAACCAGCGACATGCTTGTGCTTTACATCGGTCAGGTTGGTCACCTCAAGAGCCTTGTCAACGATGGCGTTGCGGTCAGATTTTTTGGTGATCCCTTTAAGGTTGGCAAAATAATGCAGCAGATCATGTGCGCTCATCTTTGGGTATACACCAAATTCCTGCGGCAAATAACCTAACGTCTTACGGAATTCAATTTTGTTCTTCAAAATATCCAAACCATCTAAATCAACAGTTCCAGAATCTGGTTCTTGTAACGTAGCGATGGTACGCATCAATGAAGATTTACCAGCACCATTGGGTCCCAGTAGACCAAACATACCTGCGTTAATATTAATGGTTACATCATCAAGCGCTTTTACGCCATTGTTATATGTTTTGGAAACGTTTTGTAAACTAAGTATCATTCCAGTCTTTTTAGGTTTGTAGTTGGACTATTGAAAGTCTAAAACGTTACACTGTCGCCATGAAAATGAAATTGTTTATACCTCAGTTCGAGCCCAATTTTAAAATATCATAGTATTGTAGATAGTTAACTGTAATTGATAATTCAACTTTGGCCGTTCTATTGCTCTACTTTATTTTCTTGTTAGCTGTCATTATTCCTACTGGGTTGATGCTTGTCAAGCTAGTGAGAATGACGAATGTCTCATTTGTGGACATCATCTGGTGCGGTGTTGCAACTATAAGTATCATGGCGGGAATATGGTCCTTATTTTCAGGACTGGACTTCTGGTTTGTTGGTTTAGTGGTTTTATTGAGCAGTATTTCGGTGTTTGTGGTTCAATCAGAAATTAGATCACGATTTACTGACGTTCAAAAAAACATTTCAGGCTGGACTTTTTCAAAATGGATCTGGTCTATTATTGTTATTTTGCTGGTGCTCGCGACTGGTACATTGTCGGGTTATGTTCTGGATAATGATAGTTATTATATCCAGACCATCAAATGGCTGGATGAGTATGGACTTGTTTATGGAATTGCTAACTGGCATCTTTTTCTAGCCCAACAAAGTGGTTTTCATATACTGGAGGCTGGACTTAATCTGGAATTTTTAAACCTAAACTTGAATGATCTAGGATCTTTCCTGACGCTTGTGATGATGCTCTGGTCACTTGTTCCTAATCAGGATGAAAAAACGCTTGTCCAGAAAGCATTTAGAAACTTTCTAGCGATCATAATGCCACTGTTGTTACTACTTGGAACAGCTCCTTCACCAGATGTTCCAGTCATCTTGCTCAGTTATTATATCGTTTATAAATTCTTGTTTCTGCCTCATGACTGGAAAAACATATTTATGATATCGCTCTTAACAGCTCTGGCCTGTTACTTCAAAATCACGATGGTTTTTCTAGGGTTATTTCCGCTTTTCATGATTCTAAAACTTGAAGAACACAAATGGAAATCGATCGTTCATCTTTTTTTGATAGGTCTGGTTTTTGGCGGATTGTTTTTGGTTAAGAATAGCATCGCAAGTGGTTATCCTTTATTCCCTTTAACTTTTATATCATGGAATGTTGACTGGTTGGTTCCAATGGAGATGTTGCAGTTTTTCACAGACGCCACAATGGCTCAAGCTTATGGTGTTTCGTTTTATGAACTTAACGGTCTGAACATTTCGCAACGATTATTATTATGGTTCAACCATGCAGGAATGGAAGGCTGGCTGAACAAAGGTTTGCTTCTCGTGATCGTCGCTTGTGTAGCAGGAGCGATATACCACTTCAGAAAACCAAGACTTGCTGCTGTGTTTTGGGTCTTTATATTTTTTGCAGTTGCGCTGGCAATCAGTTCGCCACAGGCGCGTTTTTTCCTGCCGTTGGCTATTCCTGCGGCGATTGCTTTATGTATTTACAGTTTTAAAAGTTTGAGAAAGTACAGCTTGGTAATTGCCAGAGTCGGTATAATTTCAAGTGCTTTATTGCTGGTACTGCCGTCAATTATTAGCTCGACTACCGATAATCAGCGCATGAAAAATGTACCGAAGTTTGAACTTGCTAATTTGTTAGTTCCTGCGCAGAAGAGTAGATATAATTCCGCTTTCGCGAAAGCGAGAATCAACAACATCAACTACTACAATCCCACAGGCGATGATTTCTTTTACGGTTCTTTCGATGTGCCACTGCCAGCAGCACAATCTGAATATCTAGAATACTTCCAGACCAATTATTTTGCCTCCCCAGAATATCGCGGCGACTCACCAGCAAGCGGGTTCAGAGCTGTTAAGAACTAGAGGTCGTCCACATAGGTGAAGCCCTGATCGTTTTTGAGGTTTTGGATCTTATTGAAGTAGTTGTGAATGCTCTTGCGGTTTGCAAGCACTTTAATAAAATAGTTGTCCAGATAAATGCTGTATTCTTCTGCTTTTCCCTTGTATAGCGTCAGTTTATAAAAAGGAATGGGCAGTGCGTAGGTTTCCAACAACGACCTGAACCTGACGATAATTCCCTTCTCGCGTATCTCGACGTTGCAGGTATTTGCGTTGTTATCCAGTACCATCAGGTTATGGATCTGTATGCTACAACTGGTCATGATCAGTTTAGGCGATCCAGAACCCTTAATTTTCCAGCGTTCCTTTAAGGTGAGCATATTCCCCACTTTTTCCCGTATTTCACGATTGATTTTTGGATTGTTATAGGAGACGTTGTAAAGCATATGGCAAAGTTACAATCTTAGTCTGTGCGCGTGGGCAAGCCTTTCATAATAGTTATATTTGTGCGCTTATAATTGACCTATGACACTGCCGGAACAACTGGAAAAAAGTACGATTGAAATTGTCAAATCGCTGTTTGATGTAACACTTGAAAAAGTGGATATATCGCTTACGCGAAAGGATCAGCAGGGCGATTATACGGTTATGGTGTTTCCAATGCTACGGCAAATAAAAGGTAATCCTGCGGTCATAGGAAAGCAAATAGGTGAGCGGTTGAGAACTGATAGTGAATTGGTGTCTGATATTGAGGTAATCAAAGGATTCTTGAACCTGACCTTGTCCTACAAAGCTTTTTTGCAGGATTTCAATACAATTTTGCTGGACCCTAATTATGGAACTACACCTGTAAATAGCGATGTGCCTGGTATGATGGTAGAATATAGTTCTCCCAATACCAACAAGCCTCTACACTTAGGTCACATTAGAAATATTGTTCTGGGATATTCCACGGCTTTGATTCTAGAAGCTACAGGTAAGTATGTCGTTAAAACCCAAATCATTAATGATCGAGGTATCCACATCTGTAAATCCATGCTGGCATGGCTCAAATACGGTGAAGGAGTCACTCCAGAATCTGCCGGAGTAAAAGGCGATAAATTAGTGGGTGATTATTATGTGAAATTTGATCAGGAATACAAGAAAGAAGTAGCGGCATTATTACAAGATGGCATTCCTGAAGAAGAGGCTAAAAAACAAGCACCTTCCATACTAGAGGCGCAGGAAATGTTGCGTAAATGGGAGAATGGAGACGATGAGGTTGTCAAGCTTTGGAAAATGATGAACGGTTGGGTTTATGCTGGATTTGACAAGACGTATCGCAGTCTAGGAGTAACTTTTGACAGTTTGTATTATGAGAGTGACACCTATTTATTAGGCAAGGATGTCATTGCTCATGGACTTAATACCGGCGTATTTTATAGAAAAGACGATGGATCAGTATGGATCGACCTTACGGACGATGGTTTAGATGAAAAGATCGTTTTACGTAGTGATGGTACTGCAGTTTACATGACGCAAGATATAGGTACTGCCATCCAGCGTGTGCGAGATCATGATGTGGATGGTATGGTTTACACGGTTGGAAATGAACAGGATTATCATTTCAAGGTGTTGTTTCTTATCATGAAGAAACTGGGCTACGAATGGGCAGACAACCTGTACCACTTGAGTTACGGAATGATTGAACTGCCATCTGGTAAGATGAAATCCCGTGAAGGAACCGTTGTGGATGCTGATGATATGATTCAGGAAATGACAGATACAGCCCGTGAGATTGCTCAGGAACAAGGTAAATTGGAAGGCTTATCTACTGAGGAAAAAGAAAAATTGTATCACATAATAGGGTTGGGTGCATTGAAATACTTCATGCTTAAGATAGACCCCAAGAAAAGCATGGTGTTTGATCCTAAAGAATCAGTAGATTTTCAAGGAAATACAGGTCCCTTCATTCAATATGCGCATGCCAGAATCCAATCCATTTTAAAGAAAGCAGATTTCAACGATAAAGCTTTGCAAGCTGCTGTGGACTTGCCGCTGATCGAAAAAGATCTTGCAGTGATTAAATTATTACAGCAGTATCCAGAAACTGTGGCCTCTGCAGCGCGTAATTATAGTCCGGCGCTAGTAGCCAACTATCTTTTCGATCTTGTAAAAGAGTTCAATAGTTTTTATCAAAATGTTCCAAAAATCGTTGAAGAAAGCGATGCTGACTTGAAGCACTTCAGACTTCTTCTGTGTTATAAAACAGCCCGTGTAATCAAAAGCGGTTGCGCATTGTTGGGTATTGAGGTTCCAGATCAGATGTAAGTAGTAGCATCGATGGGCTTTAATATGAAGTCCGTTATATTCGTATTTCAAATCTCATTTGTTGAACATTACTCGCTACACATCTGTCTACAAAAACCAATGGGATGATTTTATAAGAAAATCGGCAAGTGGCTGTTTCCTTCATGAGCGTGATTTTATGGAATACCACGCTGACCGATTTGTAGATCACAGTCTGATGATCTGGAATGAAGATGAATTAGTAGCTTGTTTCCCAGCACATATATCAAATAAGGTTTTGAAAAGCCACCGCGGTTTGACCTATGCTAGTCTATTGGTCGACAGAGAGGAATCCCAATTCGATCAAATACTAGCAGAGCTTATCCATTATGTAAGACAGCAGCAGTTTGATTCATTAGAACTCAAACTTCCGCCACCCTTTTATAATGCTAATTTTGATTGGGAATGGTCCATTCTCAAAAACAGCGGTTTTAAAACTAGCTTGGAGTCTGTAGATCTAGTGGTTGATTTCACTCATGACTGGCAACCTAGTCGTAAAAAAACGATTGGTTATCGCAACGGGAAGTTTGAAAAGTTGAAGTTGGTCAAATATTTAAGTCTAAAGGATTTTTGGAGCGATTTGCTAGAGCCTCAACTGATGTCGAGACATCAAGCAAAGCCGACCCATAACATTGAAGAAATTCAATTGTTACAAGACTATTTTAATAGTAAGATACTTCAATACGGTGTTGTGTATAATAGAGAATTGGTTGCTGGGATCACCTTATTTGATTTTGACCATATTCTCAAGATTCAATATGCTGCTGGAAATAAGAAAGGTTTTGAGTTGAACGCCATGGACTTTCTGTATCTGGAAATCATTAAAGAAGCAAAAGAACAAGGCAGGAAATACGTTGACCTGGGAACGGTTAATCACCCTGATGGCAGCCTTAATGAAGGATTGTTGAGGTTCAAAAAACAGCTGGGTGCTGTTACCACACCAGTTCACGAGTTAACCTTAGATTTGCGCTCATGAATTTCTCTAAACGTAGTTTTCATTTCGCAGTGTTTTCCATCATTTTGATGGTTGTTTTTCTAATTCTTTCCGTGGTTAATAGAAATGGAAGCACAGATCTTGACAGTATCGTTGGGTATCTGATCACCCTATTTTTTGTGACGGTGATTATAGGTTTTGTCTTGGCTTTACTTAGCATTAGAGAGCCGGCAACTACTCAAAAATATATAGGATTGATCGTTAATGTTGGGCTCGCGTTGTTTCTAGGGTATCATACCCTACAAAATCTATCCAGTATCGCACAGGCGTTTTCCTAAATACTTGATTACTTTTACGATAACCTAATTCCATACTTCATCGACATTCAAATACCATATCTGGATCTCAAGGCCTTGCAAAGTCGTTTTGCCCAGCGAGACATGGAGGCTTTGCAGGAGTTGCAAACTGCCGGGATCTACATAGGCGGTGAACCGGTCAAGAGATTTGAAATGGATTATGCGCAGTATTGCGGCACCAACTTCTGTATAGGAACCGGTAACGGTATGGATGCCCTTACTATTATCCTTCGCGCCGAAAAGCAACTAGGCAGACTTCCAGAAAAGGCACGTGTACTCGTACCGGCGCATACCTATATAGCCACTTTTTTAAGCATTGTGGAAGCAGGCATGCAACCAGTGCCGGTAGATGTGCACGATTTACTTATCACAAAGGAGGTACTTGAAAACCACCTGGAGTCTATAGATGCTGCTGTTGTAGTAGATATTTATGGTAAGCTGGTGGATGATGAGGTTTACGCTTTCGCGAAAGCGAACAATCTACCCATCTACACAGACGCGGCACAATCCCAAGGTGCCACCACCAGAAATGGTGACAAATCTGGAAGCCGTGGTATGGCTAGCGCTTTTTCCTTTTACCCAACCAAAAATCTGGGAGCATTGGGCGATGCTGGCGCCATCACTACCAATGATGAAGAGCTTGCCGTAATGTCGCGGCGTATGGCAAACTACGGTCGTACTTCGAGATTTGTGAATGATATCAAAGGAGTCAACAGCAGGCTGGATCCACTGCAGGCCGCATTTCTCAACAACAGATTGTTGTTTCTCGATAATGACAACAAGAAACGGAAAAAGATCGCCAGAGTTTATATGGAACAAATTGAAAATCCCAAAGTAAAACTTCCTGCTGCGGATTTTTTAGAATCAAATTCCATTCATGTTTTCCCTGTATTTCTTGAAGATCGGGACGCTTTTGTGACCTTTCTAGCAGATCGAGGCATACAAACCAGCATCCATTACGCGATACCACCGCATCAACAGCAAGCATTTGAAGAATTCAATCACCTAAGCTTCCCACAAACGCAATACCTGCATAATACAGAGGTGAGTTTACCTTGTCATCCATTGCTGGAAGATCATGAAGTGCAAGAAATTGTGATTGCCATAAACGAGTTTTCATGAGGCAGTTGCTGCGATACTTCAATCGCAACCTATTGCTTAAGGTAGCTGGATTTAATTCCATTCATATTGTCATACGTATAGGAACTGGTGCCGTGATGTCATGGGTTATCGCCAATTTTCTTGGTACCACGGGAATGGCAGTGATGGGGAATTTCCGCAATTTTTTTCAGGGTCTACAGAGCTTCAGCGTTTTGGGAATGGAGAATGGTCTGGTACGCTATGCGGCACAGCATAAATCAGAAGCAGCAGAACTCAAATCTATATTCTCTACAGCCTGGATCGCTACCTTGATCACCACACTTATAATCGGGATCTTAGTATTCTTCACTGCAACACAACTTGATGCCTATCTAATAGGCCTGGACCGCAGCTATAGTTTTGTTTTCAGAGGTCTTGCGATCACAATGCCCTTTTATGTTCTGTTTACCATGATTAGTACTTTGTTGCAGGGTTTTGAGTGGTATAAGCGGTTTGTGATTATCAATATTATAGTCAACCTGATTGTTTTTGCAGCCAGTGTGATTTTGATAACCAATTATTTGTTAGATGGAGCGTTGATTGCAATTGTTGTAACGCCAGTCATTCAATGCATCATTGCTATGACCATCTGGTGGAGATTGAAAAAGGACATTTCACTTAAAAGTTTGCTGACTGGTGGATTTTCGATTTCCAGTTTCAAACCATTGATGAGTTATAGTAGTATGGCTTTATTGAGCGCCTTGCTCATACCAGTAACCTTTATTGCGGTAAGACAAGATGTACGTTCTACATTAGGTGATGTAACCGCTGGGAATTGGGAAGGTTTGCAACGTATCTCTGGCTATTACATGATGTTCGTGACCACATTAGTAAGTCTGTATGTTTTACCTCGGTTGAGTAAAGATGCCTCTCACCAGAACTATCGCGCCACAGCTTTCCATTTTTATAAAACAATTTTGATTCCTGTTTCATTGGGACTTATAGCGATCTATTTAAGTAGAGACCTAATCGTGACTTATCTCTTTTCAGAAGAATTTACAGGAATGCTGCCTATGTTTAAATGGCAACTTGCTGGTGATTTTGTGAAAGTGGTGACAACGGTGCTGGCCTTCCGTTTTATAGCAATCAATGACTTGAAAAGATATGCCATTGCAGAGGTTGTAAGCCTGGCATCTTTTTATGTAGCCAATTATTTTCTAATTAGAACCTATGGTAGTGAAGGTGTGGTTATGGCACATCTTGCGAGCTACGTGATCTATCTCGCGGTTATACTAGTGATGTTGCGCAAAGAGTTACTTACCGATTAATTAGATTTCAAACTATCAGGCTCAATACGTCTTATCTGACGTCCTAGAGAATCGGTTTTTCTTATTTGAATATTATCCTGTGGCTTAGTGACGACTGCAATATAAGTGTGTGTAGTATCTGCGTCCTTTTTAGGAATCAGCGTCAACAGATCCTTGGATGATTTTGCCGGAATAGTAGCAATAATAGGGCGATCTGCTCGTCTTCTAAAACCATCACTTTGTACCTTGAAGAATAAATCAAGTGGCTCGTCAGTAATATTAGTAGCCACGTATACGATTTTCTTATGTTCTGGCCGCACGCTTATTTCAATTCCATCAGGTTCTTGATCGCTAGTTGCGAATAACATGAAAAAAGTCAGTAGTAAAAGCCTCATTATATTCCTTTATCAAATAGTTCTTTTGCTTTGGATCGCTCTACGCTCAGAAAATTTTCACCGTAAACATCTTTTATATCGTTGTTTCTTTTAGTCATTTCCGCAAGTTCAGATCCAGTAACGGAACAACCGTAAAATTTGTATCCTATGTTATAAGTGTCGATGAGATGATTTCTAAAAAATAATTCGAATTCACTCAAATAACCCGTCATACTTCCAACAGTAACATAGATCAGGCCAGAGTCGGTGAGTACCTCGCCGCTAGGTAAACTGTAATAAGTTGTATTAAGTTCGACGGTGTTTTCTGCCGTTGCTGTTTCGGTTTCTTTTGGTTTTTCCTGTGCGACTATGAGTTGGGAGATTAATAGAAAACAGACGATGATGTTTTTCATTGTGGATCTTTTTGGCGCTAACTGCAATATAGCAAATAGACCCGTTATCTTTGTAAAGGTTTAAAAACCTGAATAGTGGTGAGAGGTTTTGGTGGAGTACGCTTTCGCGAAAGCAAACTATTTATCAATCGATCTCACAATTAAAAATCATTTGAATAGCATCAAGCCTTTAAAAGTAGCCAAAATAAATAACCAAAATGAAACTCAACCTTAACCGACCCATCTGTTTTTTTGATCTTGAAACCACTGGCACCAACATTTCAAAAGATAGAATTGTTGAGATTTCCATTCACAAGGTTTTTCCTGATGGAGCTGAAAAAACGTTCACTTACAGAGTAAATCCTACGGTTCCAATTCCTGCAGAAACGACTGCTGTTCATGGTATCACAGATGATATGGTCAAAGATGAGCCTACTTTCAAGGAGCTTGCACGTGAGGTAAACAATATTATAAAGGATTCTGACCTGGCTGGTTTTAATAGCAATCGCTTTGACATACCACTACTCGCTGAAGAGATGCTGCGTGCCGGTGTTGATTTTGAAATGGGAAATCGTAACGCGATCGACATTCAGAATATATTCCATAAAATGGAGCAGCGCACACTCGTCGCGGCTTACAAATTCTATTGCGACAAAGATCTTACTGATGCTCACAGCGCAGAGGCAGATACAATCGCAACTTATGAAGTTTTAAAAGGGCAATTGGATCGCTATCCAGAACTTGACAATGACATGAAATCCCTAGCCGAATTTTCTACCAGGCGCAAGCCGGTTGATTTTGCAGGAATGCTCGCCTATAATGAAAAAGGTGAGGAGTGCTTCAATTTTGGCAAGCATAAAGGAAAACGAATTGTCGATGTTCTCGAATCTGAACCAGGTTATTATAGTTGGATTCAAAATGCAGATTTCCCGCTTTATACTAAGAAAGTACTGACCGCCATTAAATTGAGAGGTTTTAATCAGTAGAATCTGCCAATACCTTGAAATATTAAGATTTGTCTTAGCTTTAGACAAAACTGTTTCTTGAAGGTATTTTTATTTCTATGTTGTTTTTGCTGTAGCTTTTTGACGGTACAAAGTCAAGAATTGCCACCCATTCGCAATTTCTCGCCTGCTGCCTACGGTGCAGAGAACCAGAACTGGATGGTCGCGCAATCTGCAGATCGCAAAATGTATTTTGCCAATAATCAAGGTCTTCTAGAGTACAATGGAGAGCAGTGGAATCTGTATCCAACTCCCAATGAGAGTATCATGCGATCTGTCGCATGGCACGACGGTAGGCTTTACTCTGGAGCCTATATGGATTTTGGGTATTGGGAAAAACAGGCGAATGGTACCTTAACTTACAAATCCATTGTAGAGGATTTGCAAGTTTCCCTAATGGAAGATGAGCAATTCTGGAACCTTGTGTCCAGTGAATCAATTCTTTTAATTCAATCCTTAAGCCGCATTTACGCTTTCGATCCGCTTCAAAATACCTTGAAAATGGTAGTTGAAATGGAAGGCATTACCAAATTATTTAAGGTTGGCAATCAAATTTTCTTTCACGCATCTGATAAAGGTCTTTACCAGATCATAAGTGGTGAGCCCAGACTTATTGTAAGTCAAGAGGCTATTGACGGAGCTATTATTGGGATGAGCGAAACAGATGTCGGTTTGTCATTTGTGACAGATGTCAATACACTTTATAAACTAGAAGATGGTATTCCAAAAATTATTTCCACCAACCAATTCTCACAATCTGTTACAGTTTATTCAAGTGTGACTTTACCGGATGGTGGTTTTGCACTAGGAACTATATCTAATGGACTACTTGTAATTGATGATCAAGGAGCAATTGAATATCAAATTAATCAATCTAATGGGTTGTCAAATAACACCGTTCTATCTGTCTTTTTAGATAGAGATCAAAACTTGTGGTTAGGACTTGATAACGGCATTGATTATATCAACGTTACTTCCACTATCAAAACCTTTATTGATCGTACGGGTAAATTGGGAACTATCTATGATGCGATTTATTACCAAGACTATTTGTATCTAGGCTCTAATCAAGGTTTGTATGTAAAACCGCCTGGCAGCGAGCAGTTTCAATTTGTAGAAGGTACTAATGGTCAGGTCTGGAATTTAAGGAATATAGAGGGCACGCTGTTTTGCGCTCACAATTTGGGAACGTTTGTTATTAATGGTACTACTGCTACCAAAATTGAAGGTGAAGCTGGGACTTGGGATATCCAGCCTTTAGTAAATCAACCCAATCTTTTAATTCAAGGCAATTACACTGGGTTGTATGTGTTAGAAAATATTAATGGTGAATGGATACAAAGAAATAAAGTAGCAGGATTTGATATTAGTTCAAAGGATATTGTTGTTGACGACAATACTATATATGTAGGCCATGAGTATAAAGGACTTTATGAAATTCTTGTCGATGACGACTTTAGAAGTGTAAACGCTATTAAAATTATAGAATCAGTTGGTATTGGAATCAATTCTGATGTTATACAACTTGGTGGTGATATTGTTTATTCGAATTCTCGAGGGATTTACGTTAAGTCAAAAGGCACTGATAAATTCATACGTAATGAATTTATGTCCTCCCAGATTGATAGTAATGGATATACATCTGGCAAGATGATTAAAACTAAAGAAGATTCATTCTGGATGTTTTCTGACAAGTCTTTAACGCAATTCAGCAAGGAACCAATTAATGATTCTTATGAATCAAGTAACATTTTTATACCTCACTACAATAGGTCAGAAACAAAAGGTTATGAAAGCCTTATCCAGTTACCCAATCAAAATTATTTGATATCAACTTCTCAAGGCTACCTGATATTAGAAGGGAAAGACTTGATAGAAAATAACAATGAGATTAGAATTAGCAAGGTATTGGTAAAAAGCAGAAAAAGAGAGGACAGGTTACTCCAACTTCAAGAGCCTAATAGCCTACAACCCTCAACAAGTACCATTGAATTTTTCTTTTACACTACTGACTATGATGTATTCAGTGATTTAAAATATCAATATATCCTTGAGGGTAACAACGATGATAATTGGTCCCAACCTTTTGAGAAGGGTTCTGTTTTATTTGAAAACTTAGGTTATGGTGATTACAATTTTAGAATAAGAGCGGTTATTAATGGCATTGAAGCAGAAGATGAATCTAGTTTTCAATTCACTATAAACCCACCTTTTTATTTATCTAAAGTTGCTATTGTAATTTATGTATTCCTGATTATTGGTTTGGTTTTCTTATTAAGCCGGATTTTCAGATGGTATTACAATAGAAAAAGAGATTATGAGCTAGAGAAGCAACGGCAACAAATGGAGCTTGATCTATTACAAAGTCAAAAAGATATAGCCGAATTAAAAAACAAACAGCTCAATTCTGACATTGAATCGAGAAATCGTGATTTAGCGATCAAAACAATGGCAATGATTAGGAAAAATGAGAGCCTCAATCAATTGCGAGGAGAGCTAGAAGCGCTGCCTACTACCAACGAGTCAAAGTCATTGAAAAAAATGCTGGACAAGAATTTGAACAGCAAACAAGATTGGATTGCGTTCGAGGAAGCCTTTAATAACGCTGACAAGAATTTCTTCAAAAAGATTAAAGATAAACATCCAAACCTTACTTCTGGTGACTTGAGATTGTGTGTGTATTTAAGACTGAATTTAACTTCAAAAGAAATCGCTCCGTTATTAAATATATCTCCTAGAAGCGTTGAAATAAAGCGATATCGTTTGCGTAAAAAAATGGATTTATCGCGAGAAGAAAGTCTTACAAGCTACATTGTTGAGATATAAACCAGAACTTCTGTTGAATTTCAACTCAACATCACCACAACATTATTTAGATTTTTAGAATTTTATTAGAGACTCTTTAATTTTATTACGCTCTTTATTCGATATATATATTTAAAGTGTGCTATTTTTAGAGTATCACTACAGCATTTTTCTTTTGTATGATTTTTGTTGTGGTGCATATTTGTTCTTAAAATTATGCTAAAGCTATCTTTATACAACTCAACTATTGAACTCATTGCTCAAAAACCAATATTGAGAGATTTAATTTTTACTAACGCTAAAACAACTTACCACATGAAGAATATTCTATTTAGCATTTTACTGATGTTTTCATTTTTTGCGGGTTACTCGCAGGTACAGAAAGTGTCAATAATGGATGATTTAAATGGTCAGACATTGATAGTCGATGGAAAACCTTTTATTATCAACGGTATGAATTGGGATTATGTTCCAATTGGTAGAAATTATTCCTACAACTTCTGGGCAGAATCTGATGATTTTATAAGAGCAGCCCTAGATAGCGAAATGGGTCTTCTCAAAAACATGGGTGTAAATACTATTCGTGTCTATGTGGGTATGCAACCAAAATGGGTTCAATACATTTATGAGAACTATGGTATTTACACCATGATCAATCACTCTTTTGGACGTTATGGATTGACAATAGATGGAGTATGGGTCCCAAATACAGAGTATGATGATCCAGCAACTAGGGAGTTGTTGATGAGGGAAACAAAAAGCATGGTTGAAGACTTTAAAAATGTCCCTGGATTATTGTTATTCATGCTAGGAAATGAAAATAATTACGGACTTTCCTGGGGTGGTGCAGAAACTGAGGATATTCCAATTGAAACTGAAGGTACTGTAATCACTAGGGCTAGAGCTATGTACAAAACTTTTAATGATGCCGTTCTTGAAATGAAGAAGTTGGATTCTCAACATCCCGTAGCTATTTGTAATGGTGACTTACTTTATCTGGATCTAGTGGCAGAATATTGTACAGACATAGATATATACGCAACAAACATGTATCGTGGGGTTTCTTTTGCAGATGCTTTTGACAGAGTTAAAAATGAGTTGGGTAAACCATTGATGTTTTCAGAATTTGGTTCTGATGCGTTCAATGCACTTGACAATAAGGAAGATCAAAAGATGCAGGCCTATTACATGTTTAATAACTGGAAAGAAATTTATGAGAACGCGGCTGGTTTAGGTAAAGCTGAAAACTCCATAGGAGGATTTACTTTTCAATTTAGCGATGGATGGTGGAAACGTGGACAAACTGAAGATTTAGATATTCATAATACAGAGGCCAGTTGGTTGAGTGGTGGTTATGCCATGGACACTGATGGGACTTCAAAAAATATGAATGAAGAGTGGTTTGGAATTGCTGCTAAAGGATATTCCAATGAAAGAGGTCTTTATGAATTGTATCCACGTGCTGCATACTATGCTTTAAAGGAGGTACATCAATTAGACCCATATGCTGATGGAATGAATCTAGAGAAGATGCAAAATTACTTTGACAGCATAAGTATTATGGATGCAGTTTTGAGAGCGCGTGGTGATGCAGCTGCCTTAGGTGGTGGAGGCAGTGGCCCTAAATTGGCGATCAGTAATTTGTCGGCAAGATTTACAACATTTACGACAGGAGGTTCTTTAATTACGACGCCTGAAACAGCAGATCCTGATTCCAATGCATTCCCAGATGAATTAGGTTTTGATCATATGCAATCTTATTTTATTGGAGTTGAAGGAAAACCTTCAGCGAACATGAGGGCAGAAGTAAACTTCAACGTAATTGGAAGGGTTGCTCAAAACCCAATCAATGAAATCTTCTATGAAAATAGAGCAAGACCGGTTGTCACACTTGATAATACCAACCAACGCGTTGTTATTGACGATGTAAATAGAGTGAACGTTTACAATGCCGAGTTTGAATGGAATGCAAAGGACTTTGATCTTCGTGGTTTTTACAGAACAGGCCATTACCACTGGGGTTATGAAGGGGATTTCTTTGGGTTATATCCAGAAGCAAACTACGGACCAAACTTAGATATTTATGGTGGTGAGTTTTTAGGAGTCGAGATTGATGGTAAAGGAGTTTTGGATGGAGCAAAAGCCGCTTTTGGACCACAATTATGGTGGGGTGGAAATCCAACCTCACTCTTTAAATACAGAAGAAATGTATCTGGCATAGATGTAACGGGAATCTATCACAGAGATGTCGAAACTGAAATTATTCTAGGAGATGATGGTAGAAGAGAGCTTAATCCTAACCAATTACGTAGTGGTATTATTCCACCATTCCCTACTGAAAGAGCAACATTAGTGCTCGAAAAAGAGGTTGGAAAATTCGGATTCATGTTGGGTGGTATTTGGGCTGGAAGTCCATTAAACGGATTGACCTATCAGGACGTAAAAGGAGAGCCAGGAAACTATACTGTATTTCAGGATAAAGTAAAATCAAGTGATAATTGGGGTGCAAAAGCCAAAGTCACCTATCAAGGTGGAAAAATCAATTGGTATGCGCAAGGTGGCGTTAATGGATTAGTTGCCCAAGGTGGAGCTGATCAAACTCAAACCTTTACAGGCTGGAGACTTAAGGATATCGGTAGCGGTAATATGTCCAACTTCCTAACAGGTTTTACATACACCATGGGCGATTGGCAAATAGCTCCCAACTTTTTGTATCAAAAACCATTAGTTGAGGCAATGCCTAGTGATACCGGTGCACCTGGAAGATTGAGAAACGTCATTGACGATCCATTTGCCGTAAGAGGTAACCGTGAAACTACGGCAGGAGAATTGTTGCTAACATTTGATCCAACTCCTGGAACTTGGTTTTATGAATGGGAAAATGATAGAACAGAAGATGCTCCTCTGGCGTTTAGTGCAGGATTTGTTTTTTGGCACCTACCAACTAAGCAGGATGCTCACATAGGTTTTAATGCTAATAGAACTTTCTTCCCATTCCCAGATTCAGTTCCAGCAGAAGATTTATGGGAAGCAAATAGTAGAATCGTTTCTAAGATTTCTCCAGAGTTAGCATTGATAGGAAATCTATACTACGGAAAAAGTCAACCTAATGGTGATAGCGAACGATTGATTTATCGATACGGTGGTGACTTGAGACTCGTTTACAACAAAATGAAGCTCATTTCTGAGGTAAAGGTGAACGATTGGGGACCATACGATTATCATAGAGATTTTAACCTGACTTTCCCACTTCAATTAATGTTAGACCTTTCTTATTCTTTAAGCAAACCAGACTGGTTTATCCTACCAAGTACAGTGATGGGTATAAGAGGAACTTGGAGATCATTGGATCAATTCTCACCAAGATATAGCCCTAACAACTCAGCAGAATTTGCCAATCAACCTACTATAAGCCCTGTTGGATTCCCAAATGGATCTGAATGGGAAATAAGAACTTATGTTCATATAAACATTGGAAAATAAATTAGCAATGATGAAAAAGATATATAATATAAATTGGAAAAGTTTAAGCGCCATTTGTCTGGTTGCCTTTACTTTAGTGACCTGCGAACGTGAGATTTCAGATGATGCCGTAGAGGCTCTTTTCTCTGATAACGCAGACGTATTCATTGATGGATTCAGTGTCGGCCTTGAATACTTTCCTTTTGGAGGTTCAAAGCTGGACGCCTTTACGGTGGATAATCAAACCGTGTTTGAAGGTTCTGCATCCATGAGGTTTGATGTTCCTAATGTTGGAGATCCAGATGGCGCCTTTGCAGGAGCGATATTTCAAGATCTTAATGGCGGTAGGAACTTGACTAAGTACGATGCCTTAACATTTTACGCGAAAGCTACAACCGCTGGAACCATAAATGAGATTGGCTTCGGGCAGGATTTTGGAGATGCAAAATATTTGGTGACTCGTCAGAACTTGCGATTAACTACAAATTGGAAAAAATATATAATTCCTATTCCAGACGCTTCAAAACTAACCCAAGAAAGCGGCTTGCTTTGGTACGCAGAAGGACCTGAAGATGGTGATGGATATACTTTTTGGTTGGACACAGTTCAATTTGAGAGTTTAGGAACAGTAGCACAGCCAAGACCTAGAATCTTCAACGGTGAGGATGTAGTTCAACAAACGTTTGTAGGATCCTCGCCGGCTATTACAGGATTAACCCAAACACTAAATACTGCAAATGGAGAGGATATCACAGTTATCGCCGCTCCAGCCTACTTCACCTTTAGTTCCTCTGATTCATCAGTGGCTGTAATTGATGAAACAGGAAATGTAAATGTGATAGGTTCTGGGACGACAGTGATCACTGCATCATTAAATGGTGTTGATGCTGCGGGATCACTCACTTTAGAATCTTTAGGAGATTTTGAGCAAGCACCTACTCCTGACAGGGATCAAGCAAATGTTATTTCAGTATTCAGCGATGCCTATAATAATGTACCTGTAGATTACTACAACGGCTTTTTTAATGGAGATGGACAGACGACCTTAGGTGGTGCTCCGCCTATCAACATAGGTGGTCAGCAAGTAATAAACTATACTAATTTAAATTTTGTCGGTATAGGAACCTTTATGGATGTATCTCCGATAAATGCTTCACAAATGACACATATCCACGTGGATATCAATGTTCAAGAAGAGATTCAGCCAGGTGATCAATTGACACTACAATTACTAAATGGTGTCCAAACAGCAAATGAAATATCTGGACGTAGAGTTATTAGCGGTACAAATTTGAGAAGTAACGAATGGGTTGGATTTGATATACCACTAGGAGAATTTGCAGGGTTAAGCAGACGTGATGCCATAGGACTTATGTTTTTCATATCTAACAATAGCGCTAACGTTCCAACAATCTCAAACATATTTGTTGATAATATCTATTATTATAAAGAAGTAGTAGAGCCTTCGCCCAATGTTAATGATGTTGCTGCTACACAAGTAGCGCTACCTGTAGGATTTGAGTCACCAACGCTTGATTATGGATTAACTGGTTTTGAAGGCGCCGTACCAGCAGTAGTTGCTAACCCAATGCCAACTGGTATTAATCCAACTGCTAATGTTGGGGAATCATTGAAAAGTAATGGAGCTGCCTTTTTTGCGGGTAATGTTCTTGAGTTAGACGCTCCTATTACCTTCTCTGGTTCTAGAAAATTTAGAATGAAGGTTCTTTCGCCTAAGTCAGGTATTCCAATTAGAGTACAATTGGAAGACGCTGGAAACACGGCAGGAGCTAGAAAGTTTTTAGATGCCAATACCACAACATCTGGTGAATGGGAAGAATTAGAGTGGGATTTTACCGCGCTTAATCCAGGAAACAATCTTGTTCGAATTGTAATATTCTTTGAGTTTATCGATGGCCGTCCTGGTGACGGTAGTACTTATTACTTTGATGACATTAAAATTTTAAATTAATACTGCTGCTATGAAAAATATGATAATGATAAATAGAAAAATGAACAAGCTTGGTAGTTTAGTTCTATTTGGTGCAATGCTGATTTTATCAGCATGTTCTGAAGATGATAAGCAAACAGTAACAACACTTAACAATCTGGTTCTTGAAGATAATTTTGATGTAGATGGTGCGCCAGACCCTAACCTTTGGGGTTATGATTTAGGCGATGGATCTGTGAGAGGATTAGTAGGTTGGGGAAATAACGAGTTACAGTTTTATACAGATGAATCTGACAATATTGTTGTAGAAAATGGCATGCTTAAAATCACTGCTAAAGAAGAGCGACGTGAAAACTCAAATTACACATCTGCCAGAATATTGACGCAAGGTAAATTTCAAAAGAAATTTGGTCGCTTTGAGGCAAGAATGAAGTTGCCTTATAGCCAAGGTATATGGCCAGCATTCTGGATGCTGGGTGATGATCAAAACGGGACGTTGGTCTGGCCACAATTGGGCGAGATCGATATCATGGAGTATCGTGGTCAAAACCCTACAGAAGTTTTGGGAACAGTTCACGGTCCGGGATATTCTGGAGCAAATGCACAGTCAAAATCCTACAATCTGATCAATGATCGATTTGATACCAGTTTCCACATTTTCGGTATTGAATGGGGTCCAGATTATGTAAACTATTACGTGGATGATGTACTGTACAATCAGATTACACCATCAGATGTGAATGGTGAATGGGTTTTCAATGATAATGAGTTTTATTTGTTGATCAATCTAGCCGTTGGAGGTTCATTCGTGGGCTCTCCTAATGAGAACACCGTATTCCCACAAACACTATTGGTGGATTATGTGCGTGTTTATGAGTAAAAAATGAAATAATTTGTGAATAGGATGGTAAAGTATTACGCTTTCGCGAAAGCGTAATCACATCATCATGAAACCACAATTCCATCAGTGAATTAAATAAAGTAGAATCTAACCAAAGTAATGACCAAAAGCAAAACATATCTCGGTGAACAAAAGGCCACTTTTTCAAAAAAAGAAGTAAAAGGGGAACTTGTTGATTTTCAAGGAGAAAAGTATTATAAGATAAGCAATCAGGATGCGATGCGTCCTTTTTTCATGAGCATCGTTAGCGATTCAAATCACTGGATGTTTGTATCAAGTAATGGTGGGCTTAGCGCTGGCCGCAAGAATAGCGATTCCGCATTATTTCCTTATTACACAGATGATAAGATTACAGAATCCTTTGATGTAACAGGTAGTAAGACCATCATTAGAATTCATACCGCTGATCGTGATCAGTTATGGGAGCCATTTTCTAATAGATACATGGGTATTTATAAAGTGTCTCGCAACCTTTACAAGAATGTCCACGGCGACAAACTTATTTTTGAAGAGATCAATGAAGACTTACAATTAACGTATAGATATCATTGGAATTCTAGTGATGTCTATGGATTTGTGAAACGAGCGCAGTTAATCAATCACAGTGATGCAAAGGTGAATTTGACCGTTCTCGATGGATTGCAGAATATGTTGCCAGCAACAGTAGGTGAAGATCTTCAAAAAGCTTCCAGCAATCTAGTGGATGCTTATAAAAGAACAGAGCTTAAGGAAGAAACAGGAATTGGTATCATCGCTCTTAGTGCCGTCATTGTTGATAAAGCAGAGCCAAGTGAGGCGCTTAAAGCAAACATAGCATGGTCTCTTGGTTTAGACGATCCTATTTATTTGGTTTCTTCTCTTCAATTAGATGACTTTAGAAAAGGATATAGCGTTGAACAGGAAACTGATGTCAAAGCAGAAAAAGGTGCCTATTTCACAGTCTCTAAAATGGACATAGCATCTGGAAAATCAAAAGAATGGTACTATCTGGCAGATGTAAATCAGAACATCGTTTCCATCAATGAGATTTCAGCACAAATTGAGAATGACAAAGATCTGATCAAAAAGATCAATGACGATATTGAGTTGGGATCAGAAAAACTAAATGCTCTTATCGCAGCATCAGATGGTCTTCAACTTACTGCAGATCCTTTGACTAATAATCGTCATTATTCCAACACGATGTTCAACATCATGAGAGGTGGGATTTTTGATGATAATTATGTAGTTGAAAAAGAAGATTTTATAGAATATCTAGAGGCAGCTAATGTTGAGGTCTTTAGTCAGACCAAAGAATGGTTGGAAGGTTTGCCAGCAGATTTCAATCAACAGGAATTGGTTGCCATCGCAAACTCACACGACAATCCGCATTTCAAACGATTGGTGATTGAATATCTACCGCTTAAGTTTAGTCGTAGACACGGTGATCCTAGTCGTCCTTGGAATAAATTTTCCATCAACACACGCAGTGAGATAGACGGTTCCAAGATTTTGGATTATGAAGGTAACTGGCGTGATATTTTCCAGAATTGGGAAGCACTCGCACATTCCTATCCAGAATTTATTGAAGGAATGATTCACAAATTTCTCAACGCAACCACGCTGGATGGATACAATCCATATAGGGTTACTAAAGCTGGTTTTGACTGGGAAGTGATTGAAGAAGATGACCCGTGGTCATACATAGGATATTGGGGCGATCATCAAATTATCTATCTGCTCAAATTTTTAGAATTTATAAAAGCGCATTATCCAGGTAAGCTTGAAGGTTTTGTCAATGAGGATCTTTTTGTTTATGCTAATGTTCCCTATAAAATCAAGGAATATGATGATATCAAAAAGAACCCTAAGGACACTATAGATTTTGATTACGAACTACAGGAAACTATAGAGGAGCGTCGCAAGGAATTAGGGGCAGATGGTGCTTTACTTAAGAATCAATTGGGTGATATTTATCGTGTCAACTTGATAGAGAAGTTGCTCGCCACAGTGCTTGCCAAAGTCTCCAACTTCATACCAGAAGGCGGTATCTGGTTAAACACACAACGACCAGAATGGAATGATGCTAACAATGCGTTAGTTGGTAATGGAGTATCCATGGTGACCTTATATTATTTGAGAAGGTTCATGGATTATTTCGAGGAATTCATTGAGGATTCTGACTTTGAAAACTCCTCCATTTCAACCGAATTATTTGAATTTTTTCAAGCAGTTCACAAAACGCTTACTGAGAATGCAGGTGTACTGGATGGATCAGTTAGTGATGCACAACGCAGACAGATTTTGGATGGTCTAGCTCAACCAGCCAGTGATTATCGATCAAAGATCTATGATCATAATTTTTCTGGTAATAAAAAGGATGTTTCCAAAAAGAGCTTGCTAGAGTTTGCAAAGGTCACCTTGGTCTATCTAGATCAAAGTATTGATGCAAACTTGCGTCAAGATGGAATGTATCACGCTTACAATCTTATGACCATTCAAGAGAATGGTGGTGTAAGCATTTCCTATCTATCTGAAATGCTTGAAGGGCAAGTTGCTGTGTTGAGTTCTGGATATTTGAAGCCAGAACAAGCTCTAAAGGTGATGGATGGATTAAAGTCCAGTGCGCTATTTAGAGAAGATCAATACAGTTACATTCTTTACCCCAACAAACAATTACCAGGTTTTGAGGAAAAGAACGTGATTCCAAAAGAACACATCCAGCAATCTGAATTATTGCAAAAATTGTTGAAGGAAGGCAACCATAAAATTGTGGTACAAGACAACAATGGTGACTACCATTTCAATGCAAACTTCAATAATGCAAATAGTTTGAAGACTGCCCTTAAACAATTACCA
Organism: Nonlabens sp. Hel1_33_55; assembly: GCF_900101765.1. Lineage (NCBI taxonomy): Bacteria > Pseudomonadati > Bacteroidota > Flavobacteriia > Flavobacteriales > Flavobacteriaceae > Nonlabens > Nonlabens sp. Hel1_33_55. The sequence goes on along the minus strand of NZ_LT627735.1, from coordinate 1,831,732 downwards.
CAATCCACCTATGGATCGTTGATTGAGAAAGAGCAAAAGCAACTGGAGAAAACCTTTGAAACGGTATTCAATCATAAGGCATTTACCGGTAGGTCTGGTACTTTCTTTGGATATGAAGGATTAGGCTCTATCTATTGGCACATGGTTTCTAAACTGTTGCTTGCCGTTCAAGAATGTTGCCTAGCAGCAATTCAAAGCGGTGCAGACGATGAACTTGTAGGCAAAATGTTGGATCACTACTATGAAATACAAGCAGGAATAGGTTCACACAAATCACCTGAATTATACGGTGCGGTACCTACAGACCCATATTCGCACACACCTGCCACAAAAGGAGCCCAACAGCCAGGTATGACAGGTCAGGTTAAAGAAGATATTTTGAGCCGCTTTGGAGAATTGGGATTAGTAGTCGATCAAGGCGTTTTGAATTTCAAACCTAGTCTTCTACGCAAACAGGAATTTTTGAAAACGTCACAGACCTTCGATTATGTGGACCTGGATAAGACCAATCAGTCGATTACTATTCAACCAGATTCTTTGGCATTTACCTACTGTCAAGTTCCCGTGATTTACACATTGGGAGATAAAGAAAAAGTTGAAGTAACCCATAAGGATGGAAGCAAGCAGGTGATGGATCAATTGAAACTGGATAAGAAATCTAGTGAACAGCTATTCAAACGTTATCAGGACATCAAACACATTGAGGTATTTCTAAATAAAAAATAAGGGTTTGTAGAGAAGTTCGCTTTCGCGAAAGCGTAACACTTCAACATCATTCCAAAACATTATCAGGTATGCGAGTTTCAATAACATCCATGATTGCAATGTTGCTGCTTGTAGTGGCCGCTTGCAAAGGTGTAAATGAAGATCAAATACCTGCCCCAGAAAAGAAGTTAATGACAGCAAGTGCTATCTTATCAAATCCAGAGTACCTATCCATATCGTATGGTGCCTATCGCGATACTACGCGAGATATTCAACCTACCGTCAAGCAGATCAAGGATGACTTGAAAATTCTTTCGGCTATGGGAATTAGGATATTGCGTACCTATAATATGCAATTACCACATGCTTCTAACGTAGTAAAAGCCATAGCAGAACTTAAGAAAGAACAACCAAGTTTTGAGATGTACGTGATGTTAGGTGCGTGGATTGATTGCAAAAACGCATGGACTGGTATGGAACCAGACCATAACGTAGAAAGCGAGTTCAATGAAGCAGAGATCGATCGAGCCGTAGCGCTTACTAAACAATATCCTGAAATCATTAAGGTCATCGCTGTAGGGAACGAGGCGATGGTTAAGTGGGCAACGAGCTATTACGTCCAGCCTGACGTGATTCTAAAATGGGTAAACCACCTGCAGGATCTCAAAAAAGAAGGAGAGCTGGATAAAAATTTGTGGATCACAAGCTCTGACAATTTTGCTTCTTGGGGTGGCGGCGAGGGCGTTTATCACGTACCAGAGTTGAATGAATTAATTAAAGCTGTTGACTACATCTCGATGCACACATATCCTATGCACGATACGCATTACAACCCGGTATTTTGGGGAGTTTCTGCTACAAACATGCTTCTGTCTAAGGAGCAAAAGGTTGAGAATGCCATGATTAGATCTGTCAATTATGCTAAGGATCAATACAATCGAGTTCGTGATTACATGACATCCATAGGTGTTGATAAACCTATACACATAGGAGAGACCGGTTGGGCTACTTATGCAAACGATCTATACGGTGATGAGGGTTCGCATGCTGCAGACCAATTCAAATCTGGAAGATTTTACCATTTAATGAGAAAATGGACCACTCAAAACAATATTTCTTGCTTCTACTTTGAAGCCTTTGACGAGAATTGGAAAGATGCTGGCAATCCACAGGGATCTGAAAATCATTTTGGATTGTTCAATATTGATGGAGAGGCAAAGTATGCCATGTGGGAACTCGTGGATAAAGGAGTATTTGACGGCTTGAGCAGGAATGGTAACCCTATCACAAAAAGCTTTGATGGAGATAAAAAGAAATTGATGAGCCACGTAAAATTACCACCAGTTAAAATAAATTTTAGAGGTTATGAATAATTTGAAAAAGATATTTCAAGGATTGTTGGTAGCTATTTTAATAAGCACATCAATGAGCTGCAAGGAAACGAAACAAGAAGAGGAAACACTACAAGTAGAGATTTATGAAACCTCTGCAGCTGGGAACAACTTAGCTAAAATTGAAGGTGCAGTTGAGTCAAATAGCGACTTAGTGATAACGATAGATGATAGTAAGACCTATCAGACCATCACTGGTTTTGGTGGCGCATTTACAGAGTCTTCTGCCTACTTACTCAATCGATTGAGCAAAAAAAACAGAGACACTATTATTGATGCCTACTTTGGCCGTGAAGGTGCAAATTATTCGCTGACTAGAACGCATATGAATAGTTGTGATTTTTCATTGGATCAATATTCGTACTCACCAGTTGCAGATGATGTTAACCTGGATCATTTTACCATTGAAGAGGATCAGCCAGATTTGATACCTATGATTAAAGATGCCATGGCAGCATCTGGAGATGGTTTTAAAATCTTTGCCTCACCATGGACCGCAGCGCCATGGATGAAAGACAATAATGAATGGGTAGGCGGCAAACTGCTTCCCAAATACTATGATACCTGGGCATTATTCTTTTCAAAATATATTGAGGCCTATGAAGCTGAGGGAATTCCAATTTGGGGTTTCACTGTTGAAAATGAGCCACATGGTAATGGAAATAATTGGGAAAGCATGCATTTCTCTCCCAAAGAAATGACAGATTTCGTTCAATTTCACTTAGGTCCTAAGCTTGAAGCTGATGGTCATGGAGATAAATTCATTTTAGGCTACGACCAGAATAGAGCTGGTTTGAAAGAATGGGTCGATGTGATGTATGAAAATGAAGAAACTTCAAAATACTTTGATGGTACTGCGATACACTGGTATGAAAGTACTTATGAAGTGTTTCCTGAAGAGCTTCAATATGCGCATAATAAAGCACCTGAAAAATTCTTAATTGAAACAGAAGGTTGTGTGGACTCTGAAGTTCCAGCTTGGAAAGACGACGCTTGGTATTGGTCAAAAGAAGCTACAGATTGGGGCTGGGATTGGGCAGCAGAAGATGAGAAATACCTACACCCCAAATATGCTCCTGTGAACAGGTATGCTCGTGATATCATAGGCTGTCTCAACAACTGGGTCGATGGTTGGGTGGACTGGAATATGGTGCTGGATCGTCAAGGTGGTCCCAACTGGTTCGAGAATTGGTGCGCGGCGCCTGTTATCGTTGATCCAGATGCAGATGAGGTATACTTCACACCGCTATTTTATACGATGGCACATTTTAGCAAGTTCATCAGACCTGGTGCGCAAATCGTTGATGTGAGCAATCCAGATACAGATATTGTAGCTACTGCTGCAAAGAATCCAGATGGTAGCATCGCTTTTGTGGTATTCAATGAAGGAATGGAAGAGAAAGATTATGTATTACGCTTTCGCGAAAGCCAGGTAAATATAAAACTAGGTCCGCAAAGTTTGCAGACTGTGATAATTCCAACTATTAACTAAAAACTCACCTGTATGTCTAGTGCTAAGAATAAAGTTCATTTTGGTCAAAAGGTTGCATTTGGGTTGGGTATGTTATCCAATCAGATGTTTCCTGCAGCACTAGGTATTTTTATGGTTGTTCTTGTACAGAACTTAGGATTCCCAACCTGGATGTGGGGAATTTTATTCTTTTTGCCTCGAGTTTTTGATTCGATTACAGACCCTATAATGGGTTTTATATCAGATAATACAAGATCAGTTTGGGGTCGTCGCAGGCAATACGTTTTTCTAGGTGCGATCATTATGGGAGTATCGTTTGCCATGATGTGGCAACTGTATGAAGTGGATAGCTTGAGCTACAATTTCACTTACTTTTTGCTGTGGTCTTTAGTCTTTTATTTAGGTCTGACCATTTTTAGCGTGCCTTACGTTGCGATGGGTTATGAGATGAGCGATGATTTTCATGAGCGTACTGATATCATGGCCGTAGCTCAATGGATAGGTCAATGGGCCTGGGTGATTGCTCCATGGTTTTGGGTGATTATGTATGATCCAGAATGGTTTGAAAATGGTGCCGTAGCTACACGAACTATTGCTATTTGGGTAGCGGTCATATGTGCCATACTTGCCATGGTTCCAGCCTTTTTTGTGGATAGCAAATCAACTAAGGATGATGAAAGCTTGACACCTTTGACTTTCAAAACGATTGGCGGTAGTTTGAAGGAAATTGTAGAGAATTTTAAAGAAGCTTTTAAAATAGATGACTTTAAACGCCTCTGTTATTCTACTTTTTTAATCTTCAATGCATTTAATACCGTTGCAGGTTTTTCATTCTTTATCGTCGTGTACTATTTGTTTGCAGGAGACGCTGCTGCTGCTGGGATCTGGCCTACATTATTAGGTAGTGTTGGTGCGTTAGTCACCACATTTTTGGTGATTCCAATTGTAGCTAGAATGTCTAAGAAGCTGGGTAAGAAAAAAGCATTTTTGGTATCGCAGGGAATTTCAATTATAGGATACATCATGTTGTGGTTCCTATTTGTTCCAGGCAAGCCATACTTATTCTTGTTTGCATTGCCTTTCTTCTCATTTGGTATTGGGAGTTTATTTACTTTAATGATGTCAATGACTTCTGATGTAATCGATGTGGATGAGCTTAATTCAGGTAAGCGCAGAGAAGGTGTTTTTGGAGCAATTTATTGGTGGATGGTAAAATTTGGATTTGCAATTGCAGGTCTTCTAACGGGAGCCATTATGACGCTTGTTGGCTTTGTACCAGATGCAGTAAATTCAGAAGCTTCTATTACTGGAATACGGGTTTTCTATTCAGGGCTACCCATAGTGGGAACTTTAGGTGCTATGTGGATTATGCGCAAATATGAATTAACGGAAGAGAAATCTCAAGTGATAAGTGCAGAATTAGCAAAGCGTAGAATTCAAAAGGCAATACGACCAACATCATCCTTTTATGCCCTTAACAAACTCAATTCTCTCATTTCAATAAGTAGCGATGGCAGGTATTCAACTGATGTTGAGACGAGAATTAATGAAGCCACATTAACTACTAAATTTCACAACAGCCTTCAAGCTGGAGTTCATGGTTTGTGTTTCAGTCCGTACTTGGAAGGTCAAAATATTGGTGACCAACTTTCTGGAACCCAGATCGATGTTAGGATGGAAGTTATTGAGCCTTATACGAAATGGGTGCGATCTTTTTCTTGTACTGAAGGTAACGAGCTTATACCTGTGTCTGCAAGAGCCAAAGGGATCAAAACGATTGCTGGAGCATGGATAAGTAATAATCGCGATCGCAACGAACTTGAAATTGAAGGTCTAATTAAACAAGCTAAAAGCGGTATGGTCGATATCGCCGTTGTTGGTAATGAAGTCTTACTTAGGGAGGAACTCTCACCAGCTGAGCTTTTAGAATATATTCGAAGAGTCAAAAATGAACTTCCTAATATACCAGTAGGTTATGTAGATGCCTACTACAAATTTATAGAAAGTCCAGAATTGATCGATGAGATTGATGTGATACTCGCAAATTGCTATCCTTTCTGGGAAGGCTGTCATATTGATACCGCTACGGTATATCTGGATGGTATGTATAATGCTGTCTCTGGTGTTTCCAAGGGTAAACCTATTATTGTAGCAGAGACTGGATGGCCTAATCTTGGAAAAACAAACCAAGATGCTGTTCCCTCAAAAGAGAATGCAATGAAATACTTTATTAACGTGAATAACTGGTCTGCTCAAAAATCTGTAGAGACTTTTTACTTTTCTTCATTTGATGAATCGTGGAAGGCTCGTCAAGAAGGAGAAGTTGGAGCACGTTGGGGAATATGGGATAAAAACGAAAACTTAAAATACTAAAATGTCATTTAGAGAAGAACAATTTTTAAAAGGGAATAGTAGAAACTTTACAGAGACTCAAGGAATAGATTCTGCCAAGTATGACGACAAAGCTTTACGTGCACTATGGCGCAAAACCTTAGAAGGCGGAATGCATGGTATATGTTTTAGTATGTATGAAGATGGACAGGAACCTGGCCATAACATAACAAGGCAACAAGTGGAACGACGCATCAAGAAGTTGAATAAGTATGCTAAATGGGTACGTTCTTTCTCTTGTATTGAAGGTAACGAGTTTGTACCACAAATCGCGCATGAGCAGGGAATGAAAACTCTTGTAGGTGCCTGGTTGAGTGATGACCTTGAGAAAAATGAACTAGAGATGGAAGCTCTCATTGATCTAGCTCAAAAAGGTTTCGTTGATATCGCTGCCATAGGCAATGAAGTTTTGTATCGCAATGATCTTTCTAAAGATCAACTATTAGAATACATGAAGCGCTTTAAAGACTCCGTCCCCAATGTGCCTATGGGATACGTAGACGCATACTATGAATTTGTGGTTCATCCTGAGCTAGTGGAGAACTCTGATGTCATACTGACGAATTGTTACCCATTTTGGGAAGGAACAGCGATCGAATATTCTCTGGGTCACATGAATGATATGTTCCATCGAGTATTAAATGTTTCCAAAGGCAAAAGAGTCATCGTGTCAGAAACAGGATGGCCTAGTAGAGGTGAGAGTTTGCGTGATTCACATCCATCAGAAATTAATGCAATGAAATACTTCATCGATACACAACAATGGTCCAAGGATAATGAAATTGATGTCTTTTATTTTTCATCATTCGATGAATCCTGGAAACAAACTGACGAAGGTGAAGTAGGAGCATTCTGGGGTCTTTGGGATAAGCATGAAAATCTAAAGTTCTAATAGCATATTATGGAGAAATACAATGAACTATTTCGTTTGCGTTGAGTTTCTGCTCTTAATTAATAACTCAACATCACTACAACATTATCTATTTGCTAAATAACCATCTATCAAAATTTATCCTTATATCTGCCATAACATGCATTTCGACAGAACTTTCTCTTTCAAAGAAAGTTTTGTGACTGTATATTATTTGTAGTGTTGTGAAATCCTTATTTTAATTTCTTATTATTTACATTTATAACAATAATTATTAATTTAAAACAGATCATTATGAAAAAAATTACTTTATTAGTATTAGCATTATGTCTAGTACAACTTGGGTTTGCTCAGGAGCAGCAATATTTATTTGATTTTGAACCAGATGGGCCAGATGGAGTTGCATCTAATTGGGTAACTTTTGACAACACTCCACCACCAGCAACTATTATCGATAATCCAGATCTTGATGGCACAAATGCCACGTTATCTAAGGTATTACGGGTTCAAGTTGGTCCTGGTAACGCATTCTATGCAGGTGTAAATAATGTAGCCGCAGATGCTAAGTTTGGTACGTGGTCATTACCGGCTATAGGTCAAACTTTTACTCTATCGATGGATATCAACAAAAATTATGTTGGTACGGTAGGAATTAAGATGGGAACTGTACCAGGAGGAACTTCATTTACGACAGACGGTAATGCTGCGACAATTTCTTCAAGTAATCCAAATGTAGATAATTCTATTGTCGACGAATGGCAAACCTTAACCTACGAAGTAACGATTACTGGAGATGTTACAAACGTTTCCCAAATGGTAGTTTATGTAGATTGGAGATCTGAAGCGAATACCGCTGAGAGAGATCCTAATACCGTGATTCATATTGATAACATTACATTTACCGCTACCAAAACTTCTGACCCAGAGCAAGATACCTGTTCAGATAATATTCAAAACGGTGAAGAAACTGGTGTAGATTGTGGTGGTCCAACTTGTCAACCATGTACAAATGGACCAACGGAACCTACTACTCCAGCTCCAACGCCTACAGCTGCTCAAGCAGATGTAATATCATTATTTTCTGGAGCTTATAATGACGTTACGGTAAATACTTTTAGAGCAGGTTTTAGTTCTGCAAATTTTGAGGAAGTAAATATAGAGTCTAATCCTACCCTTAAATACACCAATTTAGACTTTGTTGGTATTGAAACCGTCGGTGGAAACGCTATTAATGCCACTGTAGCTGATATGAATTTTATCAATTTTGATATATGGACACCTAATATGACTCTCTTTAGATTTAAATTAGTTGATTTTAAAGGTGATGGTTTTGCAGGAGCAAATGGTGATACCGAAGCAGAACTGATTTTCGGTACAACTGAGCCTGCTTCTAATGCATCTGGACCAGCTCCAGCTCAAGGAGAGTGGGTTCATTTCAGTTTGCCGCTTTCAGATTTCCAAGCTAAAGGAATGACTGATTTTACAAATATTACTCAATATATTATTTCTGGTAACCCAGCTGGTTCAGGAACGGTATTCGTAGATAACCTATATTTTTCAAAAGAGGCAACCGCAAGCAATCCTTCAGTTAACAGAGATAACTTCAGAATATTCCCTAACCCATCAAGCGGTTCATGGAATATAGTTGCCAGTGATGTTACTATTCAATCTGTAGATGTTTACTCTATCTTAGGTAGCAAAGTATTTAGTCAGGTTGTAGAAGGTAGTTCCTTAACTATTGACAACTCTGCATTATCAACTGGAGTTTATTTAGCAAAAGTAAATACTGCTTCTGGTAGTACTACCATAAAGTTGATTAAGAACTAAATCTTAAAAAATTTAATTTTTAAAATGGATTGTCTGAAAAGACAATCCATTTTTATTTGCATCAGTTTCAGAACTTATACTATTAGAAAACCTTTCGATTTGATGTTGACTTTAAAACATATCGCTTTCGCGAAAGCGGAATTACACTAGAGATTTGGTAATGATCAAAATCTTTTATTTTGAGACTCTTTCCCAAGTCAGGCTTAATTGATATTTTGCCAGTTCTTCAAGGATATTATTCCTCCAAAATATATAATGACCACTCATGTTTATGAAATATAGTTTTAAGATAATTATTGGACTTCTGGTATTTATATCCATTTATTCTTGTGGCGCTAAGACAAACCAGACCGCTATCAAACCAAATGAAAATAAATCGACAGTGATTCAAAGTGACCTAGATCGTAAAGTAGATTCACTACTGGGATTAATGACTTTACGTGAGAAAATAGGTCAAATGAACCAGTATACAGGTTTTAGGGATTTTACTGGACCAGTGAATAAAGCGAGTGATGAAGAAAGTAAAACGCAAGACATAAGAGATGGATTGGTAGGTTCCATGCTTAATGTTCGCGGAGTGAAGAATGTTAGAGCAGTTCAAAGAATTGCCGTTGAGGAGACTCGATTGGGTATTCCACTAATTTTTGGATTTGACGTGATTCATGGATACCAGACTATGGCACCCATTCCACTGGCAGAGTCTGCAAGCTGGGATATGGAAGCGATTGAGAATTCATCAAGGTTAGCGGCAAAAGAAGCAGCTGCCGCAGGACTTAATTGGACATTTGCACCCATGGTTGATATATCACGAGACGCCCGTTGGGGACGTGTGATGGAAGGTGCTGGTGAAGATCCATATTTGGGTAGCTTGATTGCCAAGGCACGTGTTAAGGGATTTCAAGGAGATGATCTTTCTAACCGCTTTACCATCGCTGCTTGTGCTAAGCACTTTGCTGCTTATGGGTTTTCTGAATCTGGACGTGAATATAATACGGTTGATATAGGTACTTCAACTCTTTATAATGTCGTACTGCCACCCTTTAAAGCTGCAGTTGACGCAGGTGCACGAACTTTTATGAGTAGCTTTAATGACTTGAACGGCATACCAGCGTCTGCAAATTATTTCTTGTTCCGCGACATACTAAAAGACAAATGGAATTTTGAAGGTTTTGTCGTCTCTGATTGGGCTTCCATTAAAGAAATGATCAATCATAACTATGCTCCAGACGATATAGCTGCCGCACGACTTTCTGTAAATGCTGGAATTGATATGGATATGGAATCATATGTTTATCTGGATTATCTAGAGCAATTGGTAGAAGATGGAACTGTTTCAATGGCGACTATTGATGATGCAGTCAAGCGAATTCTCAAGGTCAAATTTGAGCTGGGACTTTTTGAAGACCCTTACAGATATTGCAGTGAAGAAGATGAAGCTAAAGTCATAGACAGTAATGAGATCAAAGAAGGAGCTCTTGACATGGCACTAAAATCTATCGTTTTACTGAAAAACGAGGGTGACTTATTGCCATTAAAAAGGGATCAAAAAATCGCTGTTTTAGGAGATCTGGCTTTTGATAAGAATAGTGTTTTGGGCAACTGGCGTTTGGGAGCCATTGATAACACCGCCGTTAGTTTGCAGGAAGGCTTATCCACCTATTCAAAAGGTAACTTTAATTTTGAAAGAGGTCCAGCTTTCGTCACCAGCAAAGCAGAATTCTCCCAGGAATTAATCTATAATAAAACTGATACTACAGGCACTAAGGCAGCTTTAGATGCGGCTAAAAATGCAGATGTTGTCATCATGTTGCTAGGAGAACATGGTCTCCAAAGCGGTGAGGCACGTAGCAGGACTGATCTAGGATTACCAGGTGTACAACAGCAGTTTCTAGAGCAGGTTTATGCGGTAAACCAAAACATAGTTCTGGTACTTACAAACGGCCGGCCATTAGCATTACCATGGGCAAAGAAAAATATTCCAGCAATTGTTGAAGCATGGCAATTGGGATCTCAAAGTGGTCACGCTATTGCACAAGTACTTCATGGCGATTTCAACCCATCTGGTAAATTACCCATGAGTTTTCCATTCGATGTAGGTCAGGTTCCCATCTATTACAACCATAAAAATACGGGCAGGCCTAAGGACTATAATGAAGGAACTGTTTTTAATTCTCACTATCAAGATGCTCCTAATGAGCCACTGTGGCCCTTCGGTTTTGGGCTTAGTTACACAACGTTTGAGTATGATCAGATTGAAATAAACGACAATTTCTCAGTTGATGGGACGATCACGGTAACGGCGCAGATCAAGAACGTTGGAGACCGCAAAGGAACTGAGGTGGCTCAACTCTATATTCAGGATGAGTTTGCGACAACAATACGACCTGTCAGAGAGCTCAAAGGCTTCAAGAAAATTGAATTGGAAGCTGGAGAATCCCAAAATATTTCCTTCATATTAACTTCTAATGAATTAGGATTCTTCGATAATCAAGGCAACTGGCTATTGGAGGATGGAAACTTCAATGTTTGGGTTGGAGGATCTTCCCAGGCAAATCTTAAACAAAGCTTTATGTTGAAGCAATAATGAAATTGAATTTTCTCGCTTTCGCGAAAGCGTAACAAGACAAATATCAGGCTAGAATACGACCGGGATTCAGGATACCTTTAGGATCTAGGGAAGCTTTGAGCGTTTTCATTAAAGCAATCTCAGATTCAGACCGGCTGATGTTGAGGTAATCCTTTTTGTGCAGACCAATGCCATGTTCAGCACTAACTGAACCACCTATTTCCTTGAGTCCAGTGTAGATAATATCATTGATTTTCAACCGTAAGTCATCTTTGAGATGCTCTTTTCCTATCATAAAATGAATGTTCCCATCTGCAACATGGCCAAAAGCATAGACCTGCTCAATACCGGCAATGTTTTTGAGTTTTTGGTAGCATTCCTCAATATAATCGCCAATTAAAGCCACGGGCAAACTGATGTCAAAATGCTGATCGTGTGTCATGGAATCGGTTAGATTATTAACATCTTCCCTAATGCGGAAAAACCATTCTACATCACTAGGTGATTGTGCCATCACGGCATCAAGTGCCATTTCTTTCTCGATTACTTGTTCCAGCAAGTTTTGAAATTCCGTTTGATCTTGTTCGATTTGACTACCTAGTGATTCTACTAGAATGTAGTAGTTGTATCCGTAGGGCAACGGTGGTCTCACAGCATCGCTCGTGCTCGTCATTTGTTCATAGGAATTGCACCAGATCAATTCAAAACCACTAAGTTTTCCAGCGAGTCCTTGATCAAAAAACTTGAGCAGGCGCACCACGCTTTGATAATCATCCACAGCGAGATAGGCGGCATTACGGCTGCTGGGAGCTTCTTCCAGTTTGAGTACGGCACGAGTGACTATTCCTAGCGTACCTTCTGACCCAATAAATAATTGTTTGAGATCATACCCAGAATTGTCTTTGATGATTTTCTTCGTCGAGCTTATGATGGTTCCATCTGCCATCACAGCTTCCAGACCTAGAATCAATTTTCTTGTCATTCCGTATTTCAAAACACGCAGGCCGCCAGCGTTTGACGAAATGATACCACCTATTTGCGCGCTGCCACGAGCTCCAAAATTTAAGGGAAACAAAAGGTTTTTTTCTTCTAGCGCAGTATGAAGACTCTCCAGAATAACACCAGATTGTACGGTTGCCGTACGGCTATTCTCGTCAATTTCTTCAATCTGATTCATGCGCTCCAGAGAGATGACTAATTGATCTGCGTTAGTTTCTGTGCCACCTACTAAGTTGGTTAAACCACCGTGAACTATAATTTGGGTACCTGATGTATGACAAGCTTTGAGTATCTGGCTTACTTCTTCTGTAGTTTCTGGTAAAACAACACCTAAAGCAATTAGGGATTGATCCATGTGCCAGATATGCGAGTACCGTTCTGACAATTGATTGGTATCCAGAACTCTATTTTCAGGGAGTATTTTATGTAGTTGTTGGATAAGATTTAATCCTGCCATAACTGTCCTCTATGAGGTTTTAGGTTATCTCTTATTTCAATCATGTTTTCTTCATTCACTGCAACGAAACAAATGTGGTGAATTCCAGTGATGTGTTCAACTCCAGCTGCAAGTATGGGAACTTCATTTGCCTTGACATATTCACGCAGGTGCGTCAAGTGGTGCTTTGATGTTAATTCTGCATTAGGGCCCTTGAAATCCCAGATCAATTTGAGTTTTCTCATACCTTAAAAGTAAGAAACAACCGCTATTAAAATGCCGTTAAACAACATAGTATTCACAATCTTAAAAGAAGGCTCTGTTAACTTGTATCCATGGAAAAAATACTAGTAGCAGGTGCAACAGGCACCACAGGAAATATAATCGTTGAACTTTTGAATCAATCTCAATACTTTGAGCCTATCGCGATGGTTCGTAAAGAGGATCAGAAGAGCCAATTTGAGAACAAAAATATAAAAACCGTTATGGGTGATCTTGAAGGAGATGTCTCAGGTGCGGTTAAAGGAATGGATAAAGTGATTTTTGCCGCTGGATCTGGTGGAAAGAAAGTAGTAGAAGTCGATCAAGAAGGTGCCAAGAAACTTATCGATGCGAGTTCTAAAAATGATATCAAGAAATTTGTGATGCTAAGCAGTCGTGGAGCAGATGCACCTGAAAAAGCTGATGATTTACAGGACTATTTGAAGGCAAAACATAATGCAGATGAGCACTTGAAAAAGTCAAACCTCAATTTTACGATAGTGAGACCTGGAACTTTGAATAATAATAAAGCAACAGATCATATCGTCTTGACTGATAAGTTGAGCCAAAAAGGAGAAATCTCAAGAGCAGATGTTGCTCAAGTTCTCACAAGAGTATTGCATGACGATGTGGCTAATCATTCCACATTTGAGATTCTACAAGGTGATACTTTGATAGGTGAGGCCTTAGATAAGAAGTCGGAGTCATAAAAGAAATCTTTATAGAATTTAAAAGCGAGCGTCACGCTCGCTTTTTTATTTGCCATTGACTGATGTGCCGTCTTCTGCAAAACTCTTGAAATCATCCATGAATTGTTGTGTCTGCCTTTCAAACAGCTCAGGTTTAGCCGCAGCTACCAACCGCATCATCCCAGTAAATTTAAAAATGCTGGTAGCTTCCCAAATGGTCTGTTTTTGCGTTCCCGTATTTGTATTGATCTCGCTTTCGCGAAAGCGGTTACTTTGATAATTCACGACTCCCTTTGTACGATAGGTAGCTTTCCAGTGGTGTGGTAAATGGACTTCGGTAATTTCTTCTGTCATCGATACGATTCCTACCAGTGTCTTGATTTTTAACTTGCGTTTGCTGCCTTTTTGACCAATTTCTGAAGTAAGATTCTCAAATCCCATCAAGCCTTTTTGCCAGTGTTTAAAATTATCCTGGTCCAGAAATAACGCCATAAGTTTTTCTATAGGTTGATCGATCGTGATGCGGTACTCGTTTTGCATAGATAGTAAGTACGAGAATGGAGTCAGGACTTAACAAGAATCGCATAATAAGGTGTCATTAGTAGCGTTTTGTTCACCTAGGTGATTTACCTATTTTTGAACACTTTGATTAAAACATGATCATGAATCGACTTAAAGTTTTTTTATTTTTAATAACTGCTTGCTTATCAGTTTTTTGCAGCGGTCAACAGTTGAGCAACCAAACGTTGCTAACGATTGACGGTAATCAATACGATGCGGGTACTTTTATGAGGGTTTATCTCAAGAATCTGGATATCGTCCAGGATGAATCGCAAAAAGATCTAGATAACTACCTCCAATTATATATTGATTACAGACTCAAGCTATTGCAAGCTCATGAAATGGGACTTCAAAATAAAGAGTCCTATCAAACAGAATTGAAATCCTATCGCGATGGTCTAGCCGAATCCTATCTAACAGATAATGAGGTTACAGAAGCGCTAGTAAAGGAGGCTTATGAGCGCATGAATACAGAGGTGAATGCAAGCCACATTTTGATCAAAATTGATCGTAGTGCAGTACCAGCAGATACTCTAGTTGCCTATAACAGAATTAAGGAACTTAAATCGCGCATTGAAAACGGTGAAGACTTTGCAGCCGTTGCGCGCAATCAAAGTGAAGGTCCAAGCGCCAAAACCAATGGCGAGTTGGGCTGGTTCGGTCCATTTAAAATGGTCTTTGAATTTGAAACTGCTGCCTATGAAACGGAAACTGGTGAGGTTTCTGATGTTTTTAGAACTGATTTTGGCTATCACATATTGAAGGTAAATGATAGAAGAAAAACTCCAGAAGATGTTGAGGCAGCTCACATCATGACATATGATCAGCGTCAGGATAGCACCATCAATGCTAAACAACGCATTGACGAGATTTATTCACAATTGGAATCTGGTAAGGATTTTGAATCCATGGCTGTTGAGTTCTCTGAAGATATCAATACTGCAAAGAATGGTGGTAAACTACCCAGATTTGGGACTGGTGGATTGAATGCTCCAGACTTTGAAGAAGCCGCTTTTAATTTAACTGAAATAGGAAGTTATTCAGAACCTGTGAAAACAAAGTTCGGGTGGCACATTATTAAGTTGTTGAAGAAATATCCAATATCAACTTTTGAAGAAGCAGAAACTGGATTGAGAGATCAGATCAAAAAGTCCGCTAGATCCAGAAAAATAACGGAATCATTTACAAATAAACTATTTGATAAATACAACGTCAAACTACCGAAAATTGCTTCTTATGAAAAGAGATTCCCTGCAGTAACGGACTCTTTAATGAGTGGCAATTGGAAAAACGAAATGGTGATGAGTAAATCAATACCGTTGTTTAGTATTGAGGACAAAACCTATGGAGAGAAGGAATTCTATTCTTTTATAGAAGAGAAGCAAGTCAAGGATTATAGAAAATTCGGCAGTCTGGAAGAAAAGCTCAATGTGTATTTTAAAGATTTTGCAGATGAATCTGTGATTGATTATTACGATGAAAATCTGGAACGTGACAATGAAGATTTTGCATTTATCTATAGAGAATACAAGGAAGGCTTGTTGTTGTTTGAACTGATGGAGAACAAAATATGGGAAGCAGCCAAAACAGATTCACTAGGTCAACAGGCCTATTATGAAAAGAACAAGGATAAGTATCAATGGAAACGTAGAATTGATATCGATCTAACTCAAAATACTACGGAAGAAACCGCTCAAAAAGTCAAGCAATTGCTGGAAGCTAAAACAGCAGTAGATAAAATTAAAGAGCAACTAAATGAGCAGGGAAATACAAAAGTGATGATTTCCAGCGGTATTGTTGAAGAAGAATATTCACGATTGCCTAAAGGCTTTGAAGTGAAAAAAGGCGTCTCTAAAGTTTATGAAAAAGGAGAGAGTGGTTTTTATAAGGTAGTCAATGTCAAGGACGTTTTAGAACCTACTGCAAAAACCTTTGAAGAAGCTAGAGGCTCAGTAATCAATGATTATCAGCAGCAACTGGAGAAGGAATGGATGGAGACCTTAAGAGAAGGACGTAACATTAATGTGAATGATAAGGTTCTTGATAAAGTAAAAAAGGAAATAGAAGAGAAAACGCGTGCATAAATATCTAGTAGCATTATTATCATGTTTCATTATTTCCTGTTCTTATTTTGAACAGGAACAAGAGGTTGATGCCGTTGCACGAATAGGCGACGCTTATTTATTGAGATCAGAAATACAGAACATTTTACCTGCAGATTATACAGTAAACGATTCTGCTTTAATGGTTCAAAAATACATTGACGATTGGACGACAGACCAGATGTTGATGAAAAATGCCTTGCAAAACATTAGTCAGGATAAGCAGGATAATTTAGACCTACTAATATCGCGATATAAAACAGAATTATACAGCCAGGCATATTTACAGGAAATCATCAAGCAAAATCTTGACACCACGATTCCCAATTCTGAAACACGTGATTATTTCCAGCAGCATCGCGAAGAGTTTATCCTCAATGAAGATCTGATCAAATTCAAATACCTTTTGGTAGATCAAACCTATTCAGAAATGGACAAGGTGAATAGATTATTTCAGGATGGGAGCCGCGAGAGTTTGAAAGAATTAGAGGATATGGCGCTGGGATTCCGCAATTATTCATTCAATGATAGCATTTGGGTTAAGAAAAGTACCCTTTTGGAACGGTTGACGCCAGTTACTGCGTTGAATGAAGGTCAATATCTAATTCCAGGTCGCTCGTGGAAACTGGAAGATAGTCTTGGCGTATATTTGCTGCATATTAAGGATGTCTTGCGCCGTGGCGAGCAAGCGCCTCTTACCTATGTCAACCCAACCATCAAACAGATTTTACGCAACCAGCGCAAGTTGGCTTATATTAAAAAAATAGAAAAGGAATTATTAGATGATGCAATTCAAAGCAATAGACTCAAGATTAATCCGTAGTTGGATCAGTGTTTTGTTGGTGTTCGCTTTCGCGAAAGCGGGATCAGCACAAACCACAACAACACCTGACGTTCAAAAGGATGAGGCCATTAAACAGGAAGTGCTGGCCGCATTGAACGACACCGTGAAGCCTACCAAGATACGTCGTAAGATCGATGGAGTTTCTGGCGTTATAGGTGACTATGTCGTGTTGGATTCTGATATTGAGCAGGAGATCATGGCGCTCAAGAGAGAAAACCAAATGGGTGACTTGACTAAGTGTGATATTATGGAGTCCTTATTAGGCTCTAAGCTATACGCACACCATGCCATTCAAGACAGTATTACAGTTTCTGATGCAGAGATTGAGTCACAGACCAGTCAGCGTATCGAGTACTTCAAAAGCAGGCTGAACAATGCCAGCGATGAAGAACTAGCCGCCTACTACAGAAAAGATAATATACAGCAATTGCGCGATGAGCTCAATGTGATCAACCGCGATCAATTGCTCGCAAGCCGCATGCAGGAGCGTCTTACTGAAGATGTGCAAATCACTCCAGAAGAAGTACGACAGTTTTTCTATTCCATTCCAGAAGACAAACGACCATTTATCAACTCTGAGGTTGAAATTGCGCGTATTGTAGTCAATTCAAAACCTAGCGAAGAGTCGATTCAAGAAACGATTGAAAAGCTCAATGAGTATCGTAACGACGTACTAAATAACGGAGCAAATTTTGCCGCTAAGGCAACTCTGTATTCTGAAGATATAGGTACAGAACGTCAAGGTGGTGTTTTATCCATGCGCCGTTCAGATCCTTATGCTAAAGAATTTAAAGAAGCTGCATTCTCTCTCAATGAAGGTGAGATAAGTGAACCTTTTGAAACGTCATTTGGTTGGCATATCCTTTATGTAGAAAAGGTACGAGGTCAGATTAGAGATGTGCGTCACATATTGTTGTATCCATATATAAGTAGATCACAAGAAGCAAAGGCTAAAGCAAAGCTGGACGCCATGCGTGATATGATTGTCCAAGGTGATACAACCTTTGCAGATGCTGCAAGAGCCATAAGTGACGAAAAAGAAACCGCAGAAAAAGGTGGGCAGTTCGTAAATCCTGTAACTGGTGAAAACTTGTTGGATCTTGCTAAGATCGCTCCACGTTATATTTCTTCAAGCATCGTTTCTTCCGTACAGTTTTTGCAAGAAGGTGATGTAAGTGGTATCATTGAGGAAAAGGACCCACGTGGTACGGGATCTACCTCTTTCACTATCGTGAATTTGATAAGAAAAGTAAAAGACCATGAGGCAGATTATTCTTCAGATTACGGTAAGATCAAGGATCTTGCTTTGAGAGATAAGCAAGTGAAAAAAATTGAGAAGTGGCGTGAGGACAAAATCAAGGATACCTACATTAAGATAGGTGATGATTTTGATGATTGCGAGCTGCTAATTGAGTGGAATAAATAGAAAATACCCATTATAGAATATGTCAGACGTTACCGCGATTGATCAACTTGTAGTAAGACACAAAGAATTAAAGAAAGAAATTTCTAAGATCATTATAGGTCAGGATCATGTGGTAGATCAAATTCTAATAAGTATTTTTTCTGGTGGTCACGCTCTTTTAATTGGCGTTCCAGGACTTGCTAAAACCTTGATGGTAAATACGATTTCCAAAGCTTTGGGATTGGAATTCAAGCGTATTCAATTTACACCAGATTTGATGCCTTCTGATATTTTGGGAAGTGAGATCCTTGATGAGAGCCGTAATTTTAAGTTCATTAAAGGTCCCGTATTTTCTAATATCGTTCTGGCAGATGAGATCAACCGTACTCCACCTAAAACACAGGCTGCTCTTTTGGAAGCCATGCAGGAAAGGTCAGTGACCGTCGCAGGGCATGGTTATGATCTTGCAAATCCTTATTTCGTATTAGCTACTCAAAATCCCATTGAACAAGAAGGAACATACCCATTGCCTGAAGCTCAACTGGATCGTTTTATGTTTGCGATCAACCTTGAATATCCTACGTATGAGGAAGAAGTGATGGTCGTCAAATCGACAACATCAGATCACAAGCCGGTAATTAATCCGTTGTTTAACGCGCAGGAAATTGTTGATATTCAGCAGTTGGTAAGACGTATTCCTGTGGCAGATAACGTCATTGAGTATGCCGTAAAATTGGTTGGAAAAACCAGACCTAAATCAGATACCGCTCCTGAAATAATCAAACAGTACTTAGATTGGGGCGCTGGTCCACGAGCCTCTCAAAATCTTATACTGGCTGCAAAAACACATGCGGCCGTTCACGGAAAATACAGTCCTGATATTGAGGATGTAAAGGCAGTTGCAACCGGTATTTTGAGACACCGTATTATCAAAAACTACAAAGCAGAAGCAGAAGGTCACACTGAGGATAGTCTGATTTCACAGATTTTATAAAAATGTCTTCCTATACGTTGCCACTTTTATTACTTTTTTTAGGTGGCTTATCAGTGGCGATAAGCGCTCCCTTGAGAGAAGTTAACATGGGATTATCATACTCGCTATTCTATTTAGGCTATATTATTGATGCGATAGCAATCGTTTTAGCTGTTAGAATTTGGCTAAAAAGCCGTTAAGAAGTTGAAAATGAATTGGTATCCTGCTTTCGCGAAAGCGAACAACTTACCATCCTTTTTGATTATTGAGAATTCGCTCAAAACCCAGATTATTTATTGCGATTAATGTAATAATTAATGCTAAAAACAAAGGATTAGAAGCTGTTAGATCTATAGATCTTTGTTTCCCGCAATGTTTTAAAAAAGCAGTAGATTTTCGTAAATTCGCTACAATAAGATTTTAATAAATAAACATATATATGGCCTTTGATATTGACATGATCAGAAAAGTGTATGAAACCATGCCTGGACGAGTGGATAAAGCTCGTGAACTGGTAGGTAAACCATTGACACTTTCAGAAAAAATCCTTTATTCACACTTGTGGGATGAAACTACAGACAAACCTTTTACAAGAGGTAAGGATTATGTTGATTTTGCTCCAGATCGTATTGCATGTCAGGATGCAACTGCCCAGATGGCGTTGTTGCAGTTCATGCAAGCTGGAAAGGATAAAGTTGCCGTACCTACAACGGTGCATTGTGATCACTTGATCCAGGCAAAGCAAGGTGCTACTAAGGATCTTGCCCGTGCAAATGATGTGAGTAGTGAGGTATTTAAATTTTTAGGTTCTGTTTCCAATAAATATGGAATAGGATTCTGGAAGCCAGGTGCTGGTATTATTCACCAAGTAGTTCTTGAAAACTATGCGTTCCCAGGAGGAATGATGATAGGAACTGATTCACACACAGTAAATGCTGGTGGATTGGGAATGGTTGCTGTAGGAGTTGGTGGTGCAGATGCAGTTGATGTTATGGCAGGAATGCCTTGGGAATTGAAATTTCCGAAACTGATAGGTGTCAAGCTAACCGGAAAAATAAATGGTTGGACTAGTGCTAAGGATGTTATTCTTAAAGTAGCAGGAATCCTAACTGTAAAAGGTGGAACTGGAGCTATTGTAGAATACTTCGGTGAAGGTGCAAAAAATCTTTCCTGTACTGGTAAAGGAACCATTTGTAACATGGGTGCGGAGATAGGAGCGACAACATCAACCTTTGGGTATGATGAGTCCATGTCTCGTTACTTGCGTGCTACAGACCGATCAGATATCGCAGACGCTGCAGATAAAGTAGCTGAATATCTTACTGCAGATGATGAGGTTTACGCTAATCCAGAGCAATACTTTGACCAAGTGATCGAGATCAATCTTGATGAATTGGTTCCACATTTAAATGGTCCATTTACTCCAGATCTTGCCACACCGGTAGGTCAATTGGGTGAAAAAGCTGAAAAGAATGGCTGGCCATTAAAAGTAGATTGGGGACTTATAGGTTCTTGTACCAATTCATCCTATGAAGATTTGACAAGAGCAGCCTCCATAGCAGAACAGGCCGTAAAGAAAAAAATCAAACCGAAATCTGATTTCGGTATTAATCCAGGATCAGAACAGATACGTTTCACCGCAGAGCGTGATGGTATTTTAAAAGTTTTTGAAGATCTTGACGCTACTATATTTACAAACGCCTGTGGACCATGTATAGGTCAATGGGATCGTAGTGATATGAAAGGTGATGAGAAGAATACAATTGTTCACTCCTTCAACCGTAACTTCTCAAAACGCGCTGATGGGAATCCAAATACCCACGCATTTGTAGGTTCACCAGAAATGGTTGCTGCTATTGCAATCTCTGGTAGGTTGGATTTCAACCCTATGACAGACAAGTTAATCAATGAAGATGGTGAAGAGGTGATGCTAGAAGAGCCATCAGGTATTGAATTACCACCTAAAGGTTTTGAAGTTGAAGATGCAGGTTATGAAGCTCCCGTAAAAGATGGAAGCAATGTAACTGTAACTGTTGCAGAAGATAGTGACCGTTTACAACTGCTTACTCCATTTGAGCCATGGGATGGAGAAAATCTCATGGGTGCTAAACTGTTGATTAAAGCATTTGGTAAGTGTACTACAGATCATATTTCTATGGCTGGTCCATGGTTGAAGTATCGTGGTCACTTGGATAATATTTCTAACAACTGTTTGATTGGTGCTGTTAATGCTTATAACAAGCAAACGAACTTAGTCAAGAGCCAGATTGATGGTGAGTATGACGCAGTGCCTAAAACACAGCGCGCTTACAAGGCAAAAGGAATTCCAACAGTAGTTGTAGGTGATCATAACTATGGTGAAGGTTCTTCTAGAGAGCATGCAGCCATGGAGCCTAGACATTTGGGTGTTTATGTGGTAATCGTTAAGTCTTTTGCACGTATCCATGAAACCAACCTTAAAAAGCAAGGAATGTTAGGTGTAACTTTCCAGAATGAATCAGATTATGATTTAATTCAGGAAGATGATACTTTCAACTTCATTGACCTTAAGGATTTCGCACCTGATAAACCGTTGACAGTTGAGGTAGTTCATAAAGATGGATCCAAAGATACCTTTAAAGTAAATCATACTTACAACCATGCACAAATCAAATGGTACCGTAAGGGAAGTGCTCTTAACTTGATCAAAGAAGAGAACGCAGCTTAGTATAAAGCTATTTTAAAATTGAAAAGCGTTGCCATTTTTGGCAACGCTTTTTTAGTTTATGAGTTTCACGAATTCATTTTACGTAAATCAGATTTTGAAATCAAGTATAAATATTAGTACCAAATGAAATCAATATGATCTTAACAAATACTCATTACTCAAAGAGAGATAATCAAATCAAAATCAATGATCTTCCTGCATTTTGCGAACTTGATTTAATATCACCTTTTTAGGTGTGAATGGTATTGCCTTGAGCATAATGCTTTGTCCAAGTGTAATCCCAGCTTTAACATCCATCTTACCACCAGTCATCGCTTTATATCCAGTAAGCGCTACAGAAGCGGCGCTGGCAGTATCCTCAAAAAGAGCGCTGTCTTGAAGACCAGCTGTTTTTGCAAAATTCGTTTCAGTCGCACCTGGCATTAGGTTGGTAACTGTGATGTTTGTTTTCTTAAGTTCTTCTGACAGTGCGTTGCTAAAAGATGTCACGTATGCTTTAGAAGCAAAGTATACAGCTTGTAAAGGTCCAGGCATTAAGCTCGCAGTGGATGAAACGTTCAATATTTTACCACTGTTGCGTTCTATCATTTGGGGTAAAATCTTACGGCATAAGTTGGTCAAAGCAATTACATTAAGTTGGATCATGTTCAAGCTTTTGTCCCACTCACTTTCTGCAAAGGCACCAACACTACCAAAACCAGCATTGTTAATCAAATAATGTATCTCAATCTTATTTTTTCGTAGGTCTTCAATGATTTCATCGACCGCATTCGGTTCTGTGAGATCTCTTGAAATAACATGTACTGTAATTCCATATTGAGACTCCAGTTGAGCTTTTAAACCATTAAGATCTTTTTCATTTCGCGCGACGATAACTAGATCCTTAAATGCTTGCGCGTGTAGAATACACATTTCTTTTCCTATGCCGCTACTGGCACCAGTAATTAAAGCAGTTTCTTTCATTTTTATCAAGTAGGGTTGTGGGAATCTACTCAGCAAATTTCACACCATTTTCAAAAATTATCACAAATGATAAGAAAAACCTACTTCTACACCAGCGCTATTATGACCATTATTGGGCCTGCGCAGGTTGGCACTGCTTACATGTCTAAGTGTAAATCTAAGATCAAACTCAAGGTTTTGAATACGATATCTCATCCCAGCACCTAGAATATCTGAAAATGAAAACCCTTTCCTTTGACGCTCTGTATCTGCTGTTGCGGTCATAGGGCCTACACTTATCAAACCATAGGTAAGTAAACGGGAATTGATGTCGTAACTGTACGTCAGCCCTAGGTTGAGCGCATATTCTCTATAAGATCGATTCTGAGTAAATAGGGCTCGTTGCGCTTCAAAGTTGGGCTCTTTTGGCTTGATGAAAAATAGGTTTAAAAGTTGATGATTGACAAAATATATAGATGGTTCAATTAGAATTTCCATGGCTTGTCTATCCTTTCTCCATACTTCTTGTGCTAGTTGGATCTTAATATATCGAGTGATATGTGAGTAATCTTCATCATTAAACGGAAATCTATCTTGTTGAGAATATCCTAAATTCAATCCTATTCTTTTATCATTTTCATTTCTCTCATTTTTATCCTGCGCTGCAATAGAATTGGCAAAAAGAAAAATAGAAAATAGAAAAGCAAGCTTCAAAAGCATAGATTTTTTGATGTTCTGCTTTCGCGAAAGCGCACTCTTCAAAGTCTTTCTCAAAACGAAAATAATTTTAGTAACCAATTGCCGCTCCATCAGGACTGGAACTATCAGAAGCCCCAATGATTATTTGCTGGTCTGCGTCGTACTGGATTCCCATCAGTCTGCCTAATTGATTTCTGGGAACCATGTTGTGTCCTATATCCGTTAGGTTTTTGACAGTATCTGGTGAGAGCTTTTGCTCCTCATAATAGGTAACATCAGGTAACCATTGGTGATGGATTTTCATTGCTTCAATAGATTCCTTTACATTCATGTCATATAACATCGAATTGAGTACTGCCTGAAACACGGTGTTGATAATCGTACGTCCTCCAGGACTTCCCATAATTAAATGTGGTTTACCGTTTTTAGTCACAATGGTAGGATTCATGGATGAGAGCATGCGTTTTTCTGGGGCGATGATGTTAGGATCAGACCCTATTTGACCGTTAGTTGTAGTCTCACCAGGCACTGGATTAAAATCACCCATCTCATTGTTGAAAAGAAAACCAAGCTCTGTAGATCCTAAGCCTGATCCGTAGGATTGTTCTAATGTATAGGTGACACTAACAGCATTACCATCTTGATCAATAACCGAGAAATGGGTCGTACTCTCGCCGTCATAGGGATGACCATACTCGCTAGGATCACTAATCGAAGCCTCTTCCATGTCAATATTTTCAAACCTTTTTTGCGCGTGTTCTTTAGAGATCAGTCGTTCTATAGGTAATTCTGGATTAAAGTCTGGATCACCTAGAAATTCGGCACGATCTGCAAAACCGCGGCGCATGGTTTCTATCATGAGGTGAGTGTAAGCGGTGCTATTAAAGGGAATACTATCTTTATCTACTAGCTCCATGATGTTGAGCATGGCTGCCATTGTGACGCCACCAGAACTAGGTGGCGGCATGCTGTAGATGGTATAGCCATTGAAAGTAGAAACGATAGGTTTGCGTTCTACAGCTTGATATTTTTCAAGGTCTTTAGTGGTAATGATACCGTCAGATACCTTCATGAAATCCTCTATTTTCTGTGCGACAACACCTTTATAGAATCCATCATGACCTTTATCTGCAATAGTCTGAAGTGTTTCTGCAAGCTCAGGTTGTTTCCATAGTCCTCCAAAATCAGTCAAATTCTCATCTTCATCAAGAAAATAATTTTTCAAGAACGAAGTCGCATCGTCTGATTCATGATAATATTTTGCTTCATTATAGAGTGCCCAGGTAAGCGGGAATCCGTTGGTGGCAATTTCTACAGATGGCATCACTAATTCTTTCCATGGTAACTTTCCATAATTTTTGTGTGCTAGAAAAAGTCCAGCCACTGTTCCTGGAACACCTATGGCTTTTGCACTATCATGATTACTGCCTTGAATCAACTCGCCATTTTCATCCAGAAACATTTTAGGGTGAGCGGCAAGTGGTGCTTTCTCCCTAAAATCTATTGTCGTAGCATCGCCACTAGCTGGATTAAAGACTAAAAAACCACCACCACCTATGTTACCAGCGGCTGGATGTGTCACTGCCAGTGCAAAAGCCGTTGCAACACTGGCATCTATAGCATTGCCGCCTTTTTTCAAAATATTAATTCCTACTTGGCTCGCAATACTATTGTCAGAAACCACCATTCCATGACGTGCATAGGTTTGAGCGACACAGCTTATTGAAGAAAGGGTTAGACTCGTAAAAAGAAATAGAAGTTTAGTGCTATTGAACATTTTAAAATTTTAAAGCCAAAAAGATACAACCTATGGCGATAGCCATAACCATTTTGTACGACCACGATCTAAGTTATCCATAACTTTGTAAATGACTATGGAATCCACTGATCAAATTACCACGCTTACTTTTTACAAATACGATAATTGGCAGGATCAATTATGGGCGTTTGGTATGATGCAATTTGCTCATGCAAAGTTGAAAAGGACTAAGGGATTGAGTTTTTATAAACTATTGGGAAGTGGCAAGGAGAATTTTGACCCACGACCTGATTTTTCGGTTTATGGTGTTCTGCAGGTTTGGAAGGATGCATCGTATGCCGCTGAATATTTTGATAATTCAAAATTGGGTAAACGCTATCAAAAACATAGTGCCCATCAACTAACCTTTTATTTAAGAAATATAAAAGCTCACGGGCTTTGGTCAAAGCAAAATCCATTTGAGAAATCTGAAAATTTAAACCCAGAAAATCCATTTGTTGCGGTTATTACAAGAGCAACGATCAAGCTACCCATGTTACGCAAATTCTGGAATTATGTTCCATCATCGCAAAAGGACTTGATTGATAATCCCAATCTCCTTTTTACAGCTGGAGTAGGAGAGCGACCTGTTACCCAGATGGCAACTTTTAGCGTTTGGAATAATGTCGAAGCGCTTCAACAGTTTGCTTACCGTGGTAAGAGTCATCGAGATGCCATAAGACAAACGCAAGCGCTTCAATGGTATAAGGAGGAATTATTTACTAGGTTTCAACCTTATCAGATCAAAGGAACATGGCCTGATTTTGAAATACCAGAATTTCTAAAATAGCTTTTTGAAAAAGCCTTTAATAAAAGGCATGGAAGTCAACGGCAGCATAATTTTGAGTTCTTCGAGGAAGGTAGTTTCTTCATCCAAAAATGAAAAGATTCTGCTAATTGGATTGTTCTTATACAAGTTTTGAAAAAGTAAATGACCACGACCATTGTGGTTTTTCAAAACATCCAGCATAATATCATCGTACAACCGGAACTTTTTGCTGAACATACCGTCAGACAAAGTTTTATCAGCCAGATAATTTTTTAGTAGTTGGTCAACAAATTTCTCGCTGCGTTTAAAGCTATAACCCGTACTTGGTTTTACCCAACCACCTGCGGTCCCTATTTTATGCACCAGTGACGTGTGATGTTGCTCAAACCTATAGGTGCTCATGGGAATATTGCCCTGCTCGGTAGCTGTGATTTCATAGGAATCGAGTTTTAAATACTCTTTCAAATAAGTTTTGAGGTAGGTCTCATAAACCTCTTGAGCCACTAAGTCTGATGAGAAATAGGTAAACTCTACGAGAGCCTCAGTTTTTGAGTACGGTAGAATGTAAATAAAACTTGTAGTTCCTGGATCGCGTAAGCGGTAATCCATCATCACAAATCTGAAAGGATCAAACGCTTCAGATTCAGTTTTTATGACCCAACCTAGAAAATGCTGTTGTAATTTTATTGATTGTGTGTCCTCAAAAAACGCTTTTGGAATTCGGCTATCTAGTACTAGCTTGGTCTCAAAGGATCCTGATTCGGTTACGATGGTAGCGTAATTGTCGTTTTCGATGACCTGATTTGCTCTACTTTCGACTAAGGTGTAGTTGGGATGGTTGAGGAGTTTCGCTTTCGCGAAAGCGATAACATCATGGCTCTTGAGTTTTTTATAACTGTAGGGCGACATATCAAAGTCAAGGTCAACTTTACCCGTTCTGAAATTTCCCAATTTCCACTCGTTGGAAAGGAGATGATCCCACTTACCGGTTTCCTTTTCCCAAAAACTCCAAGTTTTATCAAGGCTATCACCTTTAAAATCATCAAGCACCAAAATCTTGTGATTCTCGAATTCAGGATGATTAATCATTGCCAGCAAGAGTTGACTACCTGCATTTCCTAATCCTATGATCGCTATGTCGTACTGATGATGATCCATAGGATGCTTGCAAAAATTAGTTGAACAATGTAAATATGAAGAGAGATTTTAAAGTCGCCATTGAGTTTGAATTTGCTGGCAATAAGGTGTAGTATAAACGCTATGACAAACCAGCAAACGTAGTTGAACCAGCTGGCACCACCGGTAAAATTCCAGAATCCAGCGTAATCACATATCTGCTCTAGAAAGAAATCGAGAAAAACCATCAAGCCTGAACCAACAGCTGCAACTAGCCATAGGTTTTTGAGCCATCGTTTTGCTATGATATGAGTGGTAAATGTAAGTACAGCCCAATTTATCCCTATCAAAAACGGAATCCCATCGAGCTTAGGTCCGAAATTTTCACCGTAACTATACTCGCCAAAAAGCCAGCCTGTGTGAACTCCTAGCCATTCCACAGTCATGCCGGCGAGGAAGAACCCTGCAAATAAAGCAAGTTCTTTAATTTTCACAATCGGGAAAAAGGCAAAAACCAAAACCGTTATGTATAACATAGTGAATGGAGATTTTCCCAAAAAGAAATCCTCATATCCTAAGCCTATTCCTATCAATGCGCTTACATGAATTACCCATAAAAATAGGATGACAGCTTTTTTCATGAGGCATCTGGAATTAGGTCTGCGGCGATTTTAGCACTCAATAAACACAAAGGTATACCGCCACCAGGATGAACAGATCCACCAACGTGGTAAAGGTTTTTGATCTTATTGAAATTGGGATGTCTTAGAAATGCAGCAAACTTATCGTTACTTGCAGCACCGTACAAGGCGCCACGGTAGCTGCTGGTGTTTTTTTCAATATCCTGTGGTGTTTGAATATATTCTGTTTGAATCAATGGTTCAATGTCCATATTAAGCGTTCGCTTAATTTTTGAAATTATATTTTTCTTTGATTGAGCCACCAGTTGATCCCAATCCTGACCATAATCTCCTGGCGCATTGATCATCACAAACCAATTCTCACAACCGTCTGGAGCATCGTCAGGCGTCAATTTACTGGTGATATTGATGTAAACAGTAGGATCTTTAAAAAGCATTTTCTTCTCAAAAATATGATGGAATTCCGTAGGATAATCCTCGCTGAAAAGAATATTATGTAAGTCCATTTGCGGAAATTTCTGTGAGATTCCCCAATAGAATATTAAAGCGCTACTGGATCGTTCTTGTTCCAATGTGCGCTTAGGTGCTTTAACATCAGGCATCAGATTTTTGTAGGTAGGATAAATATCCATATTGGAAATTACAAGGTCAAAATTGTAATCACTCTTATCTGTAGTAACGCCAGTAATTATTTTATCCTTTTGATTGATGGAAGTGACGCTTTCGCGAAAGCGGAATTCCACACCAACTTCAACTGCTAATTCATACAGCGATTGGGAGATGCGATGCATGCCACCGGTTGGATAATAAGTACCAAGGCCAATTTCCAAATGAGGAATCATACTCATAATACCTGGTGTCTGGTAGGGCGATGAGCCGTTATAGGTCGCATACCTATTGAAAAGCTGGGTCAATTTAGGATTGGTAAACTTTTGATTGTAACCATTTAAAGTTCCAGTGATTCCCAGCAATGGAATTTTTGCGATGGCCTTTAAAGTGTCTTGATGGAGGTAAGTGCTCGCTTTATGAAGCGATTTCTCAAGAAAAAGTGATTTTGTAGTTTCGTATTTTTCCTTACTGTTGTCTAAGTATTTCTCAATATCCTTTTCAGGCTCATTGAAGGCTTTTGAAGCTTTGTTAGCAAAGGCTTTTGGTTTTGCTGGTGCTTCAAATTGAGTGCCATCTTCCCAAAAGTAATGACATGCAGTTTCTTGAGCGGTATATCCAAAATTTACATTTTCATGGGGAAATAGAGCGTGAAGCTCATCCATTAAATTGGGCAACGTGAAAAGCGATGGCCCCAAATCAAATCTAAAACCTTCTTGTTCTATAGCATGTAACTTACCGCCTGCATAGCTATTCTTTTCAAATACGGTTACCTGGTAGCCTTTGTGTTTGAGACGCAATGCTGCTGCTAATCCAGCAATACCAGAGCCTATGACGGCTGCGCGCAACATTTTATTTGAAGTATTTCAATGGAACAATAAGCATCCCAAAGTTCTCGCCTTTTTCCTTTCCTAAATGTTTGTGATGAATTTTGTGGGCACGACGCACGCCTTGCGCATAAATATTACTAGCCTTGCGCAACCATTTGAATCGCTGATGGATAAAAATGTCATGAACTACAAAATAAGCAACTCCATAAGCAAAGATTCCTGCACTTATAGGCAAAGCCCACCACAGGTCTAAAAAGCTATGTAATAATTTGAAAGTGATACTCACGCTTGCAAAAAAAACAAAGAACCAATCGTTCTTTTCAAACCAGCTATCATGAGTTTTATGATGGTGGTCTTCATGTAGATTCCACAGAAATCCATGCATGACATATTTGTGTATGAACCATGCCATGAATTCCATGATTAAGAATGTAATCAGAAAGATCGCGATCCAGAAAAATACTTGCATTGTTATATGAGGTTGAGACGGTAACTAACGTAACCTTTAGCGAGTAACCCGATTTTCTCGTAGTTGGGGACTCTTATTCTTGTGTTTCTAATTTCTGCAGATGGTGTGCGCTCCAGTCTTGTCAAAAGTCTTCTATAATAAATATAGGCAGTATAAACACCTAATTTTGCCTCTACAGGTAAACGCTGTATTCCATTGAGGCCAGCATCAAAATCTGCTTTTATTTCTTCTATAAGTCTTTCTTTATCAACTTCCTTAAGATCATGAAGATCTGTGTTAGGAAAATAGCTGCGTTCCAGTACATCTAAATCTGCCTTAAGATCTCTCAAAAAGTTTACTTTCTGGAAGGCACTACCTAATCGCATGGCGTCTTCTTTGAGGTCATCATACTTTTGTTGATCTCCTTTTACGAATACCTTCAACGACATTAGCCCTACAACATCTGCACTACCATAAATGTAATTTCTGTATTCCTCATCTGTCAGATATACTGATTTATCGAGGTCCAAACGCATGCTGTGTATAAAAGCACCATACATATCTGGAGTGATATTGTATTTATTGACGGTTTCTTGAAAGGAGTTGAGAATAGGATTGAGACTTATTTTTTCTTCAATAGCTAATCTCAAATCATTTTCAAATCGATCTAATAAACTGCGTTTATCATAATCATGGAAGGTATCCACAATTTCATCTGCAAAGCGCACAAAGCCATAGATGTTATGGATGTCTTGGCGAATGGATGGTCCCAACATTTTACTGGCAAGCGAGAATGAAGTACTGTAATTATTAGTTACAGCCTGACTACATTGCCTGGAGACTTCGTCAAAAATACTTTTCATCGATTGATGTATTTGTTTATCAATTGGGCAGCTAATTTACCAGAAATCAATGAAGGCGGTACGCCAGGACCAGGAACAGTAAGCTGACCTGTAAAGTAAAGACTTTTTACCTTTCTACTTCTTAAATTGGGTCTAAGAAATGCAGTTTGCAATAAGGTATTTGCCATCCCGTAGGCATTACCCTTATAACTATTGTAAGCTTCCTTAAAATCATTGACACAAAAAGATTCTTTGAAAAGAATATGATCCATCACGCTTTGGTCGGTTAGTTTCTCAAACCTATCCATTATTTTTTTGAAATATGTCTCTCTTAATTCTGGAGTATCGTCAAGTCCTGGAGCTAATGGGATTAGGAAAAATCCATTTTCACAACCCTCTGGCGCGGTACTGGAATCTGTAATTGATGTGAAATTTGCATAGAATAATGGATCCTCAGGCCATTTGGGATCTTCGTAAATTTCGTTTGCGTGTTTGGTAAAATCTGTATCAAAGAACAAATTGTGGTGATCCACATTTTTTAATTTTTTATCAAATCCTACGTAAAAAATCAAAGAGCTGGGAGCAAATGTTTTTCTTTCCCAGTAGCTTTCTGAATATTGTCTCTGTTTTTCTGGAAGTAAGGTTTCCGTATGATGGTAATCTGCACCTGATAGTACGTTATCGTATAGATGAATCTCGCCACTGAGTGAAATACCTTCTGCACGATCATCATCATTGACTAAAATCTCAGAGACCGGTGAGTTCGTTTTTATCACTACACCTAGTTCTTGAGCCAATTTCTTCATGCCCAGAATGACCTCATACATTCCACCTTTAGGGTGCCAAGTACCTAAACCAAAGTCTGCATAATTCATGAAATTATAGAAGCTAGGAGTATTTCCTGGAGTAGCGCCCAAAAATAAAACTGGGAATTCAAGGATTGAAACCAATTTAGGGTCTTTAAATTTTTTGCGAACGTCCTTAGATACGTTTCCTATAAAAGCTCCCAATTTCTTAATTGTTTGCGGCGTTACCAACTCGAGCGGTGACTCGCCTGGTCTGTAAACAAGATTTTTAATTGCGATATCATAGTTCTCGCTGGACTTGTCCATAAATTCTTGAAGCTTTGCAGCGCTGCCAGATTCAATAGACTCAAAAGTCGTTTTGATTTTGTCCAGATTGTCACCTATTTGAATGCGATCATTTTCAAAGTAAACAGAATAGGCTGGATTAAGTTTGTCTAGATGGTAATAATCAGATGGCTTTTTACCAAAGTCAGCAAAGAATCGTTCAAATATGTCAGGCATCCAGTACCATGATGGTCCTATATCAAAGGTGAATCCATCTTTTTCAAGCCTGCGAGCACGACCACCAACGGTATCGTTTTTTTCATAAATCGTGACCTCGTGACCAGAGGCTGCTAGATAGGATGCAGCAGCAAGTGAAGAGAATCCTGAACCTATTACGGCTGTCTTTTTACTCATACTATTTTTGGTTGTTGTTGCTCAAAATATTCCATGGCACTATCAATACTATTGAATATCTTTTGATTGGGAGTTAAGAGGTTTCCATCTAAGTCGCCGGTTCTTCTACCCAATAACACCAGTGGAGCATTATTGAGTTTGGAATTAAATTTTTTAAGGAATTTAGGCAGGCTCTTAGAACTAGGTTGTACCGTAGTAAAAGTAACAAACGTTGGGTTGCTACCATTACGCTGGAAAAATGGCAGTGTGTTCAAATCCATACTTGCACCTAGAAAGATGGTATGAAAGCCTGCTATCAACAATTTATAATTAAGGAATAGCAACCCGAGATCATGCATTTCGTTTTCGGGTAAGAAAAGTATGTACGATTTATCAGCATCCTCATTCTTTTTCTTCTTAACAAGCTGCATTTGAATCAACAGCTTTTGTCTTATCAAATTACTGATGAAGTGCTCGTGCGCTATATTTATGGTGTTTGATTGCCATAGGTTGCCTAGTTCTTCCAAAAAAGGCACCAATAGATCATAAAAAATCTTTTCAAAACTCTTGAGAGATAGTTCAGTTTCATAGACTTTTTCAAAAAGGCTCTCATCAAAATTTATCATAGCTAACTTCAATTCCTGAAGTTGGTGATTATGCTTTTGTTCAGATTGAGCTAGGTCTCTCACTTTCTGCTCAATATCTTCTGTGGTTAACGCAGCAATGGCACTTATTTTCATCCCTGAATTTTTGAGATAACTCACATTCAGAATCTTTTGAAGAGCATGAAGGTCATAAAACCTAATATTGGTTTCACTGCGATCTGGTTCAAGTAGATGATATCTTTTTTCCCAAATACGAATGGTGTGTGCCTTTATACCACTTAGGTTTTCTAAATCTTTTATGGAAAAGCTACTTTTGATCAATTTGGTTTGTTTAAGGAAAGAATTATAAATTTAAACATTTTCAAATTCATCTGTGTCATTTTAAGCCTGCATAATAGCCATATAACTCGTTGTGGAAGGCTTGAGTTTTTAGGATTTCGGTCGTCAAAAAACTACTTGCACTTAAGATACTTTCAAGTCCAACTATAAAAAAAGTCCTGATGAAAACTCATCAGGACTTTGATTGCAGTACCCGGAATGGGACTTGAACCCACACGTATAAATACACACGGCCCTCAACCGTGCCTGTCTACCAATTTCAGCACCCGGGTATAAAAAAAGTCCTTATTAAATAAGGACTTTAGCGCCTTACGGCCTTTGTGACTTGGCTGGGGTTCGAACCCAGGACCCTCACATTAAAAGTGTGATGCTCTACCAGCTGAGCTACCAAGTCGTCATTTCTAAATGCGGGTGCAAATATAAAACGTATATTCCTTAACCTACTAATGTTTTTCCTATAAATTTGAGAGAAAATCCAACCATTGAAAATTGAGGAAAAATCACAAGCCAACTATATTCTGCTGGGCTATATGGGGTCTGGTAAAAGTACTGTAGGACAGGTACTTGCTTCATTGACTTCTTTGCCTTTTGTAGATTTGGATCTATATATTGAAGAACAAGAAGGCATGTCAATTTCTAAAATTATCGATCAAAAAGGTGTTATTTACTTTAGAAAGCAGGAATTTAAACACCTAGAATCGGTTTTAAAACGTAAGGAATCCATCGTTTTATCACTGGGCGGTGGTACGCCTTGCTACCATAATAATATGGCGCTTATTAATGAAAAGGAGCAAAGTGTTTCTGTTTACTTAAGAGCAAATGTTCCCTTTCTTACGGAAAGATTGTTTCCAGAAAAGTCTCACAGGCCTTTAATTGCAGGTACTGTAAATAAAGATGACCTCGCAGAATTTATTGGTAAGCATTTGCTGGAAAGATCTGCATTTTATAGCCAGGCAGATCGTGCAGTTGAAATCGAAAACAAGACCCCACAAGCGATTGCTTTGGAAATACTGGATTTAACTTAAAGATACGCTACTCGTATTTTTATTCAAGACCACCGTAATATGTTCTTCCATGGTTGTGGATAAGGATATCCCTTTAAAATCTGCTTTTACTGGGAATTTTTTGTGGTTTCTATTTACTAGAACCGCTGTTTTAAATTTCTTGACGGGAACATCTAGAAAATGCCGTACGGCATAAATCAACGTCGTTCCAGAATTGAGCACATCATCGCATAGTACGACTCCTTTGTCTGAATATTCTTTAGGACTAAGGCTAGTTTCAACTGCATTTCTGGGATTCTTTTTGTCCATTGTCACCTCACATAGCGTTATTTTGAAATCGCAAATGAGTTCCAGTTGGACTTTAAGCAATTTGGCAAGAATGTAACCACCGTCGGCAATACCAGCTAGAATGAGTTCGTCGTGCTCCATGTAGACTTCCGCGATTTGATATGCGATGCGTCTAATTTTGTGATTCACCTGCTCGTGGTTGAGAATTTCCATATTCTTACTGATGTTGACTTCTTAGATAATTTTTGAAAAGAGCCCGCTTTCGCGAAAGCGAACTACTTATAATCCTCTCAAATGTAAGGAATCAGTCTTCTTCTATAGAGCCATTTAGCAAATTTCCAAGATCTCGCCGGTCTTTTTTAGTAGGTCTACCTTCACCTTTGCGACGGTAGTAATCCTGATTGAGTTCAATCATTTTGCGCGCCTCAAAATTCTCAGTAGGTGTGCGGTCCACTCTATATAGGTCCACTAATTTGTTGCCTACACGGCTAGAGGGCAAATCCAGAACTTCAACCACATAATCGATCTGGTCTTTGCGCAGCGTGATGACATCACCGGGATATACATCTCTAGCTGGTTTGACCGTATCGCCGTTGATTTTAAACTTTCCTTTCTTTGCGGCGTCTGTAGCTTTACTGCGTGTCTTGTAATATCGTACAGACCATAAAAATTTATCGATGCGCATATGATAGCTTATATAGAAGCGTTACATCTACAAAAATAGCCGAAAATAGTATCTTTGGCGCCTGAAAAAGAAAACATGAATTATTTGAAAAATTTTGTCTGTATCATAGCAATTGCTGGATTTTTAATGTCCTGTGGTAGCGATGATGACGATCTAACTATTGAAATTAGAGATCCTCAAGAGGTGTATGATGAAGACCTCGCAGAAATCAACGCATACTTAAGAACGCACTTTTACAATCAAGATGATTTTCAAAACACACCGGATGGTGATGACTTTGAAATCGTATTTGATACTATAGCGGGAACAAATGCAGATCGTACTCCATTATCAGAACAAGTGATTACAAGAACCTTGCGTCGCAATGATATAGATTATCAGATATTTGTTTTGAACGTGAGACAAGGGTCAGGTGTTAGACAAGCCACTTATGCTGACAGTACTCTTGTCAACTATGAGGGAACACTCCTAAATGGAAATGTGTTTGATAGTAATACAAATTCTGTGTGGTTTGATTTGCCGGCTACCATTGATGGTTTTGCTACAGGAGTTTCTGGATTTAATGATGCTACTACCAGCACCGCAAATGGTGATGGAACGGTTAGTTTTACAAACGGTGGAATAGGAGCGATGTTCTTGCCTTCAGGTGTTGGTTATTTCAACTCTACGCAAGTTGGTATTCCAGCATACTCACCTTTGATTTTCAAATTTCAATTACGTCGTGTTAGAATTACAGATCATGATGGAGATGGCATTCTTTCCATCTTTGAGGATTTGAATGAAGATGATGATTTAAGATCTGCAAATCTTGCTGATGATACTGATCGAGATCGTATCAATAATTACCGTGATGCAGATGATGACGGTGATGGTATACCAACAAAAGATGAAAATGCAGATCCCAACGGTGATGGAAATCCTAACGATGCCTTAGATACGGATGGTGATGGTATTCCAGATTATCTAGACAATAGGACAGAGGTTTAATCTGAACTTTAATATATCAAAAAGCCCTGACAGATTCCTGTCAGGGCTTTTTTGTTCAACTAAATGGAGGTTTCAATTTAAACGTAAACCTCAATTTTAAAGATGTTACTTTTTGCGGTTGATCACGGCTTCAGCTTTTGTCGCGATGTTTTCTGCATTTAGGCCATATTTTTCAAGTAATTGTTCTGGAGTTCCGCTTTCACCAAAGGTGTCTTGCGTCGCTACGAACTCTTGTGGTGTTGGCACATGCTGTGAGAGTGTGCGTGCAACACTTTCACCTAAGCCGCCTAGGTAATTATGCTCTTCTGCTGTGACGATACAACCGGTTTTCTTAACGGATTTAATGATCGCTTCTTCATCAAGAGGTTTGATCGTATGAATATTGATCACCTCTGCACTAATACCTTTTTCATTCAAATGTTTTGCAGCTTCCAGCGCTTCCCAAACTAGGTGGCCCGTTGCTACAATTGTTACATCAGTACCTTCTTGCAATTGCACCGCTTTTCCTATTTTGAATTCGCCGTTTTCTGGAGTGAAATTAGCCACCTTAGGACGGCCAAATCTCAAATAGACCGGTCCATGGTGATCTGCAATCGCTAGCGTTGCTGCTTTAGTCTGATTGTAATCACAGGTGTTGATCACCATCATTCCAGGCAACATTTTCATCAACCCTATATCTTCAAGAATTTGGTGCGTTGCGCCATCTTCACCTAGAGTCAATCCAGAGTGCGATGCACATATCTTTACGTTCTTGTCAGAATAGGCAACGCTTTGTCTAATCTGGTCATAAACACGACCCGTTGAAAAATTGGCAAAGGTTCCTGTAAATGGAATTTTACCACCTATGGTCATACCAGCGGCGATTCCTATCATGTTTGCTTCGGCGATTCCTACCTGAAAAAATCGGTCAGGATGAGCATCTGCAAAGGCATTCATTTTAAGTGATCCCGTAAGGTCTGCACAAAGTGCAACCACGTTCTCGTTGGTTTTGCCCAGTTCTTCCAGACCAGCACCAAAACCACTTCTCGTATCCTTATTTCCTGTATTTGTATATGTCTTCATAATGTCTCGCGCACTGCGCTAGATTTTTGTGGTTAGTAGTCGCCCAGTGTTTCAGGGTTTTGGCTCAAGGCATCTGCCAGTTGCTCATCGTTGGGAGCTATGCCGTGCCATTTGTGGGATCCCATCATAAAGTCAACGCCATGACCCATTACGGTATGGAGCAGGATGCATATGGGTTTACGCTTTCGCGAAAGCGAGATAGCTTGCTTAATTCCAGCAATAACAGATTCTACATCGTTCCCTTTAGGTACCGTAACAACTTCCCAGCCGAAGGCCTCGAATTTGTAGCGTAGATCACCCAGAGCAAGAACAGTGTCTGTGCTACCGTCGATTTGCTGTCCATTGACATCAATGGTTGCAATCAAATTATCGACGTGATTAGCGCTGGCGTACATGATCGCTTCCCAGTTTTGACCTTCTTGCAATTCACCATCACCGTGCAGTGTAAAAACGGTTTTATCGTCGCTGTTCAGTTTTTTAGAAAGTGCAGCGCCTATTCCTACACTCATACCTTGACCCAGTGAACCGCTAGCGATTCTCACTCCTGGAAGGCCTTCATGTGTCGTAGGGTGTCCCTGTAAACGAGAATTAAGTTTACGGAAGGTGCTCAGTTCTTCTTTAGGGAAGTAACCAGCATGTGCAAGAACGCTATAGAAAACCGGCGATATGTGACCATTAGACAAGAAGAATAAATCTTCGTTTTCACCATCCATATTAAAGGATGAATCATGATCCATGATCTCGTTGTAAAGCGCCACGATAAACTCCGTGCAACCTAGTGATCCACCTGGATGTCCAC
The DNA here is from genome assembly GCF_900101765.1 of Nonlabens sp. Hel1_33_55. Lineage (NCBI taxonomy): Bacteria > Pseudomonadati > Bacteroidota > Flavobacteriia > Flavobacteriales > Flavobacteriaceae > Nonlabens > Nonlabens sp. Hel1_33_55. The sequence goes on along the minus strand of NZ_LT627735.1, from coordinate 1,793,610 downwards.
TATTTACCGCGTGAACCTGACGAACGATGTCACGACGCACTTGCGATACTACATTTTTTAGGTGCTGTATATCAGCCATTTTTTGAAAATTTGAGTATTTCACAAAGGTAGGATGTTCTGTGTAAAGGCTTTTAGTGGCTTTAAATTTTATTTGAGAGTTATTCGGTTGTTCTCAACAATATTAAAAGACTCAAATGATATGTGAATTATAAGGATACCATCGGGAATTTGAATCGTATTAAGTCATTAAGATTCATCGTACTTGACACTAAATACCTTTAAACCTAAACCAACTGCTTATCTTTGTGGCGCATGAAAATGAAATTTGACTTATTACAAACTGATGCCAATAGTCAGGCCAGGGCTGGTGTGGTTCATACCGATCATGGAGCGATTGAAACGCCCATATTTATGCCCGTAGGAACTGTGGGAACTGTAAAAGGTGTGCATCAACGGGAATTGAAAGAAGAGGTAAATCCAGATATCATTCTGGCAAATACATATCACCTTTATTTGAGACCTGGAACTGAGGTGCTTGAAAAAGCTGGTGGCTTACACCAATTTATGAATTGGGATCGACCTATTTTGACTGATTCTGGCGGTTATCAAGTGTACTCGCTTAGCGCCAATAGAAAGATCAAGGAAGAAGGTGTCAAGTTCAAATCGCATATTGACGGTTCTTACCATACATTCACTCCAGAACGTGCGATGGATATTCAACGATCCATAGGTGCAGATATCATCATGGCTTTTGATGAGTGTACTCCATATCCATGTGAGTTCAATTATGCCCGTCGCAGTATGCACATGACGCATCGCTGGTTAAAACGATGTATTGAACATTTCAACAATACTCCAGATAAATACGGCTTTACCCAAACCTTGTTTCCTATTATTCAAGGAAGCACTTATCCAGAACTACGTGAACAGAGCGCAGAGTTTGTAGCCAACTGTGATATGGCCGCAAACGCCATAGGCGGATTGTCTGTAGGCGAACCTGCTGAGGAAATGTACGCCATGACTGATGTGGTTACCGCTATACTTCCCAAAGACAAACCACGTTATCTTATGGGAGTTGGAACTCCTATCAATTTATTGGAGAACGTAGCGCTGGGAATTGACATGTTTGATTGTGTAATGCCTACAAGGAACGGTAGAAATGGTATGATTTTTACTGCTAACGGTAGCATCAACATAAAGAACAAGAAATGGGAAATGGATTTCAGCCCTTTGGATGAAGACAACCACGCATGGGTAGATACAGAATATTCGAAAGCCTATGTAAGGCACCTTTTTACAGTTAACGAAATGCTGGGTAGACAGATCTGTACTATACATAATCTAGCCTTTTATTTATGGTTGATGCGTGAGGCCCGCAAGCAAATACTTGCCGGAACCTTTAGAACATGGAAGGATAAAATGGTAAAACAAATGGATAACAGACTGTAAGTGTTTAGCATACTCGACCGTTACATATTAAAAAGATATTTGGGAAGTTTTTTCCTGCTACTTCTCTTGTTCCTACCTATAATGGTCACGGTTCACGTGGCAGAAAAAATAGGTAAGATCATTTCTAAAGAAGTTCCTTTTCTTGAGGTGATGGTGTATCTGGGTGATTTCACGATGTATTTCACCAATTTTCTATTTCCGATATTCCTCTTTATATCGACAATGTTCTTCACCTCTAAGTTGGCTAACAATACAGAAGTAATAGCATTTTTGAGTTCTGGTGTTTCGTTTAATAGATTTTTACGTCCATATATTATTGGAGCAACTTTTATTTGTGGTTTGGCTTTATTGCTTAGTGCGATATTCGTACCGCAGGCAGCTTCAGGATTTAACGAATTTCAGCAGCAATATTTTAGGTCTGGAGCAGCTTCAGAAACTACAAATGTGTTTAGGCAGATTAATGATAATGATTATGTCTACGTCAGCAACTACCAGCCTTCTCGTCAGACGGGTTTTGATTTTTCACTAGAACATTTTGAAGACGATGTGCTTAAGTATAAAATATATGCTGCCCGTATCGCTTTTGAAGATAGCGTGTACATACTAAGTCAGTATAAGAAGCGAACCATCTTAGAAGATCGAGAAATCATCGAGGAACAGAATAGGCTTGATACTATTTTTGATTTTGATATCGATGAGCTTACTCCTGTACTCTATGCCGCTGAAACGAAGTCTTTCAGTGAGCTTAACGAATTCATTAAGTTAGAAGAGAAGCGAGGTAATGCAAATATGAATATCTATTATGTAGAAAAATACAAGCGTACCTCGATCCCGGTAAGTGCCTTTATTTTTACCATCATCGCCGTTGCCGTTTCATCTGTCAAGAAACGCGGCGGAATGGGAACTAATCTAGCTATAGGTATCGTTATTGCCATGGTATACATGTTTCTGGATAAAGTTTTTGGAACCATTGCAGAAAAGAGCAGTTTCAACCCATGGATTGCTGTTTGGTTTCCTAATATATTCTTTGCTATCGTGGCATTAATCTTATTGAGAAATGCGCGACGATAAATTACTCAACTACCTACACCTTCATTTTATAGTTTTCATTTGGGGATTTACGGCCGTTTTGGGCGCTTTGATCTCCATTGAGAGCATTCCGCTGGTGTGGTGGCGCATGCTGCTGGCAGTAATTCTGATTTTTATTTATATGAAAATCATGCGCATACCATTGCAGTTCAAGGGAATCAATGCATTGCCTCGCAAACGAATTTTAGGATTTGTGGGTGCTGGTATCGTGATTGCATTGCATTGGATCACTTTTTTTGGAGCGATCAAGGAAAGTAATGTAAGTGTCACGCTTGCTATGTTGAGTACTGGTGCCTTTTTCACCGCGATTCTAGAGCCTTTATTCACGTCCAAGAAATTTGTAGGCTATGAGGTCATTTTTGGGGTGGTCATCATCGCTGCGTTGTACTATATATTCAAAGTAGAAACCCAATATGTGACGGGAATGATTTTAGGATTGATTAGCGCGGTATTGAGCGCTACATTTTCCATTATCAATGTAAAATGGGCAAAGGAGCATCCGCCATCGTTGATCAGTATTTATGAACTTGCGAGTGGTGTAGGTTTTATTAGTATTTATTTTTTAATCGTGCCATCTGACTTTGTAGGACCCATGGTTTTGACGGGTTATGACTGGTTATGGATTGGGATTTTAGCAAGTTTTTGTACGGCATATGCCTTTATTGCCAGCGTCAAGGTGATGAAGTATTTAAGCGCTTACACGGTCATGCTTACCATTAATTTGGAACCTGTTTATGGAATCTTTTTGGCCTTTTTAATTTTAGGTGATTCAGAGCAGATGACACCAGAATTCTATATTGGTGCTGCCGTAATATTAGCTGTGATTTTGACTAATGGCATTTTGAAGAATAGACGCAACCGTCGCAAGAAGAAGGAAATGAATATCCATGCATAATCTGTGTGGAGTTGATTGAATTTTTCTCGCTTTCGCGAAAGCGAGAAAAATTCAAACCTGCTAGCAACTTTACAATAAATTGGTCAATCCGTACGGTCTAACACTGTCCGCTTTTCCTATATTTGTTTCCCCAACTGGAATACCTACCTATGGAATATCTAGAATTTGAAATGCCTATTAAAGAGCTGGAAGAGCAATACCAGCAAACCCTAACGATAGGAACTGAAAACGAAGTTGACGTCACCAAGACGATCAAGCAGCTTGAGAAAAAATTACAAGCTACCCGTAAAAAAATCTACGGCAACTTGACGCCATGGCAACGTGTGCAGATGTCTCGTCATCCAGATCGTCCTTACACATTAGACTACATTCAGAGCATTTGTGGAGATACATGGTTGGAGCTTCATGGTGATCGCAATGTCAAGGATGATAAGGCGATGATAGGTGGTCTGGGCAAAATAGGCGGTCAAACTTACATGTTCATAGGCCAGCAAAAGGGATATAATACCAAAAGCCGTCAGTACCGTAATTTTGGGATGTCAAATCCCGAAGGTTATCGCAAGGCTTTACGCTTGATGAAAAGCGCAGAGAAATTTGGTATACCTGTGGTTAGCTTGATTGATACTCCAGGAGCTTTTCCTGGACTTGAAGCAGAAGAACGCGGTCAAGGTGAAGCTATTGCAAGAAATATTCTTGAAATGACCCGCTTGAAAGTCCCTATCATTGTGATGATCATAGGTGAAGGAGCTAGTGGTGGTGCACTAGGAATAGGAGTAGGCGACCGTGTGGTGATGTTAGAAAATACATGGTATAGTGTAATCTCTCCAGAATCCTGTAGTTCTATTTTATGGAGAAGCTGGGAACATAAAGAAGAGGCTGCAGAAGCTTTGAAGCTAACCGGTAAAGACATGAAAAAACTGAAATTGGTAGATGAGATACTGGAAGAACCAGAAGGTGGCGCTCACAAGAACCGGGAAGAGATTTTTGTTTCCGTTGCTAAATGTATCGACAGTTATTATCAGGAATTGAAGGATTTATCTCCAAAAGAATTAGTAAAACGACGCATGGATAAATATTCCAATATGGGCGTTTACAAAGGTTAAGAAAACCTTTGTTTTATAAATATAGAAACCAGCCGCTAGGCTGGTTTTTTGTTTTTTGAGGAATCTGGATAGTGTTTTAATAGTTATAAAATGGCTTTTCAATTTTGTAATCCACCTCCTACTAACTAAAGCTGTGATGATTAGGCTAGGGCTAGAAAATAAATTGGCTTATCAACAGGTTGTAAACTAGTTTTCAACCTAAAATGTTAACCAACTGATGACAAGGAAATCTTAAAAATCGATGGCTTTCCTCTATTTTTGATCCTATGGAAAAAGTACAGGAAAGAACATCGCTAGTGACTGGAAACAGTCCGGTGATATCGTTGGAGAAAGGGAAAATACCACCTCAAGCAATTGATCTTGAGAAAGTTGTGTTAGGTGCTTTAATGATTGATGGTAAAGGTGTCGATGAGGTAATTGACCTCTTGACGCCAGATGCGTTCTACCATAAAGCGCACCAATCCATATTTGACGCGATTGATAAATTGTTCAAAAGCGGTAGTCCGGTGGATTTATTAACCGTTAGTGCCCAACTACGTAGAGATGAGAAATTAGAAGCCGTAGGTGGTGACCATTATTTGGTCCAATTATCACAATTAGTAAGTTCCACGGCGCACATAGAATTTCACGCAAGGATTATTCTTCAAAAGTTTATTCAGCGCAGTTTGATTAAGATTTCGACAGAGATCATCAATGATTCTTATGAAGAATCTACAGACGTATTTGACCTTTTAGACAAAGCAGAATCCAAACTCTACGAAGTAGCTCAAGGAAACATACGCAAGACTACGGAAACAGCGATGGATCTAGTACGTCAGGCAAAACAACGGATTGAAGAAATTGCAAAGCGTGATGGATTGAGCGGTGTGCCTACAGGGTTTAATGATCTGGATAAATTAACCAGTGGTTGGCAGCCCAGTGATCTTGTTATCATCGCTGCACGTCCTGGTATGGGAAAAACCGCCTTTACGTTATCCATGGCGCGTAATATCGCTGTTGGTAGTAATATTCCTGTAGCGTTCTTCTCGCTGGAGATGAGTAGTGTACAGTTGATCACTCGTTTGATATCTTCAGAAACAGGATTGTCTTCTGAAAAGTTGCGTACCGGTAATCTGGAACCTCACGAATGGGAACAACTTAATGTCAAGGTTAAGGACCTGGAACAAGCTCCTATATTTATTGACGATACACCATCGTTGTCCATCTTTGACTTAAGGGCAAAATGTAGACGTCTTGCCTCACAGCACGGTATCAAATTGATTATGGTGGATTACCTTCAATTGATGACCGCGCAAACTAATGCCAAAGGTGGTAACCGTGAACAGGAAATTTCAACCATTTCACGTAACTTGAAAGCACTTGCTAAAGAACTTGAAGTTCCAGTGATTGCGCTTTCACAGCTATCTCGTGCGGTGGAAACTCGTGGTGGTAGCAAGCGACCGCTGCTTTCTGACCTGCGTGAATCTGGAGCGATCGAGCAGGATGCAGATATTGTTTCCTTTATCTACAGGCCTGAATATTATGGGCTGGAAGAATGGGACGACGACGACCAGACACCATGTAAGAATCAAGCCGAATTTATCGTTGCAAAACACCGTAATGGTGCGACAGATTCTATCAGACTCAAGTTCTTGGGTCAGTTTGGTAAATTTGATAATCTTGAGGAGCAATGGGCGTTGCCACAGGAGTTTGGTTCAAAGATGAACCAGGCAAATGACGACACTTTCAGACCTGACACGCCTAGATTCCCGACTCCAGGAGCGGCATTTGGTGGACCGCAAAGTGAGGACGATGATGATCTCGCTTTTTAGAAAAGAGCGGCAGGAAAATTGCAACTCATTTTTGATATGTATCTTGTGATGGAGAATTAGTTCGCTTTCGCGAAAGCGGAACAATTCCAATCATCATAAGATGCAATTGCTTAACGTTGATCATCAAAATATTTTGCATTGAGAAATAAATCATTCCGTTTCATTTTATTCGTTTCAGTTTTTTTGCTGTCATTTTCCAATGCTGGAGCTCAGTATCTACTGATTCCCATGGATGCAGAAACGCAGACAGATCACCTCAAAGCTTACGGAATTTCATACTGGCTACTTGCTAAAGGCACCAAAGTTAAATGGCTACTCAATTATCGCGGCGGCTCTTTTCTAATCCCAGAAACGGAAGAATTCAAAAAGGAATTGATCGTGCGTGGTGTTTCATATGAAGCCATGAGTGATGGCGCGGTTAACTCCATTCTAGAACTTATTTCTAGTCCATCACAAAATATGCAGGAAGTACTGCTGGAAAAAGCACCGAAGATTGCCGTTTACACACCTACGGGAAAAGCTCCATGGGATGATGCGGTTACCATGGTTCTTACGTATGCGGAGATTCCCTACGAGAAAATTTATGATAAGGAAGTCCTTGCAGACGAATTATTGCTATACGACTGGCTGCACTTGCACCATGAAGATTTTACGGGTCAATACGGTAAGTTTTACCGCAATTATAGAACAGCGCCTTGGTACATTGAGGAAAAACAAGATGCAGAACAGCTGGCCACAGAACTAGGTTACTCCAAAGTTAGCGAGGAGAAAAGAGACGTTGCCTTGAAAATCAGGGATTACGTTATTGGTGGCGGTTTCATGTTTGCCATGTGTAGCGCCACAGATAGTTTTGATATCGCACTCGCCGCAGAAGGAATCGATATCGCCGAAACTATGTTTGATGGCGACCCGTCTGAAGGAAATTATCAGAGCAAGATTGACTATACCAAGACTTTTGCTTTTACTGACTTTGAGTTGGAACGATCACCTATGGTATATGAGTTCAGTACGATAGATATGACTAGAAAGCGTAAGATTGAAAAGGAGCGCGATTACTTTTCGCTTATGGACTTCAGTGCAAAATGGGATCCTATTCCAACGATGCTCAATCAAAATCATACCAGTTTAGTTAAAGGGTTTATGGGTCAAACCACAAGCTATGATCGTGATGAGGTCAAGAAAAATGTTTTGGTATTAGGAGAAAATAAGACAAACAAAGAAGCTCGCTATATTCATGGAATTCGAGGAAAGGGATTTTTCACCTTTTATGGTGGTCATGATCCAGAGGATTACCAACATAGAGTAGGCGATCCCAAGACAGAGTTGAGTTTGCATCCCAATTCTCCAGGGTATCGATTGATTTTGAATAACGTTCTGTTTCCAGCGGCTAGAAAAAAGAAGCAGAAGACTTAAGCACTCATTGGGTTTAACAACACCACGTTCTTCATCTCATTTTTTCGCAGATACGTATTGATGATCTGGTGAGTATGATAGTTGGGTGTCTTGCGCTCAATGCAGGATTCACATTCATCTATTGTTGATACAGGAATATCTTGATCAACAAAACCATAACCTTGATAGCGACCGTCTTTTATAAGTACCAGACAATTCTCCTCTGGCGTCCTACCAGCTTCTTTTATGATAAAAGTCGGCTTGTCATTTTGTAAAGCGTCTATGGCCATGGAAACTTTTATGTTATAGTGCTCTACTTCCTCTTCATGGGTGCAGATTCCCTCACAATTGCGCAATTTGTAATGATCACATTTTCCAGTCGTGATTTGTAATGAACAATATCGCGGACAAAGATTAAATTCCTCGCACATCCATTCCAGTTTCTCAACCGCTTGGGCACGATTATAAAATGTTATTACAGAATATTCAAAAGCTTTTGATACCGCAACGGCCAGCTGGATCACACCACGCTGATTCCTATAAGAAATAATTTGATACGTATTGCGTGGCTTCTTCTGGGCGCTGTTGAATTTAGGGTAGTAGTGACGTATCAAATCGGCTTCTCGTAATAGTGCCACGGCCTCGTTGCCTGTTTCTTCAAAATCGATGTGATACATTTCCTGACCCATCAGGTACGACTTACTTTTCTTAGTGTAGAAATGCGATAGCACTCGCTTTTTTATATTGATGGCCTTACCTACATAAATTACTTTTTGTGATTGATCCTTGAATATATAAATGCCAGGTGTTGAAGGTAATTGGTCAAAATGGGCTTTGGGAACATGCGGTGGCAACGTGCTCTCCTTGCTTTTAATCTTCAAAAAATCAGTGATTACTTCATAATCGTGGTCAATTGAGAGTAACAGCTGGAATAGTATGACGGTGGCATCTGTATCGCCTTCTGCGCGGTGGCGATTGTCCAGCGGTATGTTCAAAGAGTGGCACAATCTTCCTAGACTGTACGAGGATTTGTTGGGAATCAGCTTTCGCGAAAGCCGAACGGTACATAATCTTTTACTGCTAAAATCAACCTCTAATCTCTTGAACTCATTACGGATTACATTGTAATCAAAACCAACATTATGTGCGATAAATATGGCACCTTCAAAAAATCGAAAGACATCTGCCGCAATCTCAGAAAATAGTGGCGCGTTTGCCACCATGTGATCGTCGATCCCAGTTAATTGAGTGATGAATCCTGGAATGGGCTGCTGCGGATTCACCAGACTCGTGAATTTATTGATGGCTTTTCCATGCTGCATGCGTACAATACAGATTTCGGTAATTCTGTTGCCGCCTAAGCCTTTACCTGTAGTTTCCACATCAACTACCGCATATATTTGATTCTCTAGATCCATTATTCAAAAATAAAACAGAAATAGGAATATTTCCTACTTATATATTGGAAATAATCCAAATATCTGATTCTAAAGAAATAGGTTAAAAGCTTGTGAATTGGATTTTTATTTTATGTTTCTGCCTGTGTTATCATCTATTTTTAAAATAAAAATCATGGAAACTACAAGAGAAGCAGCACATCAAAAAGTGCACGATACAACAGTAAAGCAATTGAATCAATTGTTGGAAAAAAGTTATGATGCAGAGAAAGGCTACAAAAAAGCCATCGAGGACACTGATTCTGTAAGATTAAAAACATTCTTTCAGGAGAGAGCAGCATTACGTAGCAGGTTTGCAACAGAGATTCACAATGAATTACATAAGCTTAATGAAGAGCCTACCACAAAAGGTTCTGCAGCTGGAGCTATTCACAGAACGTGGATGGATGTAAAAAGCGCTTTTACTTCTGAAAACGAAGAAGCCATTCTTGAAGAATGTATTAGAGGTGAAAAAGCTAGTGTAGAAGATTACGAGGAAGCTTTAAAAAATGATACTTTGTTAGCAGAGGTTAGACCTGTAATTGAGCAACAATTAGGTGCTATAAAAGAAACTTTGAATACCGTCAAGAAATTGGAGGACATCAAGTAAAAGTTCCAATTTGACCCAAAAAGTAAAATCCAGTCGTATTGAACGACTGGATTTTTTATTTGTAATTGTACCCTTAAAAAGGTCCCTATGTACAATTACTACCCTAAAATCTTAAATGTTATTAAAGTGTTAAAAATCTGAACTCTAATAATTTACATTCCAAATATAAGAGAACTGTCGAGCTGCTAGCAGAAAATGTTCTGAACACCTAGTTTTTTGTTCTGAATGGTAATTGAGTTAGATTTATATTTATCATTGAAGAGTTGGTGTTGCATTTTTCCATGCTTTTCAGGCCTAATTCTTGAACAAACCACATTTGATTAGATTTAAAACTTCATACAATTCAAGTTCTACTTTAAGAGTATTGGTGGCTTTTTTATTGATGTCTGCCATTGTTTTTTCTCAAGAATCCAAAACTAGATACTTAAAAGACTTACCCTTTGAGGAAATTGATGAACGTATCTGTGATAAGATCAATTCTTTTGAAAAGGCAGAGTCACTAATTGTTATCAATCAGCTCCTGCAATCTGATTTTACGGCAGATCAACACAACATTCTCAAAGTTTATAAACTTCAAGCTTTAGTCGATTCTGAATTATATGATGAGGCGCTGCTTTTAACAGAAGAGCTTTTACAGCCTGTTAGTATCGATCCGCAATTAGAAGTTAAGGTCTTATTGGAGCGGTCCCAACTTTATGAAATTCTGGAAGAAATGACAGATAGTAAAAAGGACCTCAATAGGATAGAGCGATTGTTTGAAGAAGAGGAATTGGTCAAGAATGAGCTTTATGGAAAATATCTTTATAGATTAAGTTCATGGTTCAGGGTAAATGATAGACGATCAGAATCAATTGAATGGGCGCAGGAGGCGATCAAATTTGGACTTGAAAATGAATTCAATCAAGTAGGAGCTACTGGTTATTTACTGATGGGATTAAATGAACTACCTACAGAACACACATCAAAACGATCCTTTTTCAAAAAAGGACTACAGCTATGGAAAGAGTCAAGTTATGAGCCAGGCATAGTTAATATGTATAATCTCTTGGCAAGGTCTTATTTTAATGAGGAAAATTACAAGTTAGCTCAAGTCTATAATGACTCGGCTTTAATGATCATTAATAGAGAAAAAACCAAATATGATAGGCCTAGAATTTACAAACGAAGGTCTCAAATTGCCGAAGCTTTAAATCAATTGGACTCGGCATTATATTATCAAAAAAGATACGCTGAAGAAGAAATTTCGGCTTTGAACAGGTCGAGGAATATTAAGGTTAGAGAAATTGAATTTGAGTTAAGAAAGGAGAAGACAATTCTAGAAAACATCAAGTTGGAAACACAACTTTCAGAAGCTTCACGTAAGGAAAACTACTTTATAGTGATCCTGATCATTGGAGCAATTTTCCTTTTGTGTTTAGGCTTCTTGATTATAACCCTAGCCTCGCGTAACAAAAGAATTAAGGATCAGAATTCAGAAATCAAGGAGACAAACGTTGATCTTTCCAGCAACATTGCAGAAAAGGAATTTCTCCTCAAAGAAGTGAATCATAGGGTGAAAAACAACCTCGCATTTATCCAGAGTCTTATAGCTTTTCAGCTGGATCAATCCCATCAATTGGAAACAACTAAAAACCTGGAAAGTCTTAATAACCGCATTCATGCTATTGCTGTTCTTCATGATCAATTTGTGGCAGCTAATAGCAGCGTTAGCAAGAAAGAAATCAAGATTGCGCCATATATTCAAACCATTGCCAATGCCCAGGTAATGGCGTATCACAATCACGTTGATCTTGTCCAGAAAATTGAGGATATAAAAGTAAATCTAGAAACTGCAGTTCCTTTGGGTATACTTATCAATGAGTTGATCACTAATTCCATGAAGCATTCAGAGCCGCTTGATTCAAGCCTAGCCATTGAAATTGCCTTAACAGCAAGTGATGATGATCTAAGACTGGAATATAAAGACAATGGAAAAAGCTTTAAACTCGATCCAGAAAAGGAAACATTAGGTCTATATATTATCAGGACCATGGTGTTACAATTGCGTGGTACTTTTGAAAGAACCAATTCCAATTATAGCATTCATTTAAAAAGACGATAGGAATGAAACGTATTTTAATCGTTGAGGACGAGTTGATGATCGCTGGCAACATTGAACGCATGCTCAGTAAAAAAGGATATCAGGTGGCTGCGATTGCCATTGACTATGAGCAGGCAGAACGGCAGCTCAAGACCTATGCTTTTGACCTCGTACTGCTCGACGTTGCCTTATCTGGTAGTAAAAGTGGTGTTGATGTCGCTAAGCTTATCAATAAGGATTATGGAATTCCCTTTATCTACATTACCTCATATTCAGATCCCAAAACTATTGATGAGCTAAAAACTACCAGACCAGCTGGCTATATATCAAAACCTATTCAAGCCGCTACTTTGACAACAAATGTCGACCTATTGTTTAGTAGGCTGGATCATCACAATGATGAAGTCACCCTGCAAATAGGGAATGGTATCCATAAATACCATTTGGATTCGATATTCTATGCACAGGCAGACCATGTTTATACAGAGATTTTTCACGATCAAGGATCTGATGTCTTGCGCATATCGCTGCAAGCTTTACAAGACCAATTTCCCAAAAATGAGCTCATAAGAATCAATCGTAGTGTTGCCGTTTCCCGGCGCGCCGTGGTAAAAGTTGATAAGACTACTATTTATCTACAGGACACAGAATTCCGTATTTCTCGCAGTATGGTTGACGAGGTTCAAGAGCAGTTGAGATAGGACGATGATTTTTAGGTTTTCGCTTTCGCGAAAGCGAACTCATTCACCCACATTTTAAATATAACACAACTATAACACGATTGGTTCGGTACTAAACGAACTAAGGGTCTAATTTTGCGCCTCAAATTAGAATCATGGGTCTGTGTTCATCAGAAAAAAAACTTCTTGTTGAGGAAATTGGGATTCATCTGGAATCTACTCATCAATTGCCACCACTCGCATGTCGCATCTATGCTATAATGATTGTTTCCAGCGACGACGGCTTTTCTTTTGAAGAGCTCAAGGAAATCCTGCAATGTAGCAAGAGCTCATTGTCTGCAAGTGTCAACCTGCTTTCTCAATTGAACTATATAGAATACTATACCAAGCCTGGTGAGCGCAAAAGGTATTTCAGGGGAACGGGTAGCTATTTGAGTAATATGCTTGAAGAAAACCTGCAGAAGGTTGATATAGAGTTGAAAATGGTGAGCCGTATTCTAGAGTTCAATCGAATGCATAACCCAGAAAAATTTGTGGCAAATCAATCTTTGGGTGGATTTTTTCAAGACTATTTGCATACACAAAAGGAAAATTTAAAATCAACGCTTGACAAAATGGGTAAGTTCCTAAAGGAATCCAGTTCAAAATAAAATAAGATCATGATAAGAAAACACATATACTTTGCTACTGTGATGGCATTATTGCTAATAAGTTGTGGTGGCGATGAAACTGGTCAGCAAGCTGCACAGCAACAAGGTCCAGCACCTGTTCCAGCGATACATGTACCAACACGTACAGTAACTTCATACACAACCTATCCTACTACCATAGAAGGAATTGTAAATAGCGAGGTTAGAGCAAAAATATCTGGATACATCACTGATGTGCTGGTTGAAGAAGGTCAGGAAGTTCGTAAAGGTCAGGTACTTTTTAAGCTTGAAACTGAAACTCTTAATCAAGATGCCGCTGCCGCAAGAGCTAAAGTAAATGCTGCTCAGGTTGAGGTAGATAAGCTAAAACCGCTTGTTGAAAAAGATATTATCAGTAACATACAATTAGAAACTGCAAAGGCAGAACTGCAGCAGGCTCGCAGTGCTTACAACAGTATTGCAGCAAATATCGATTACGGTAACATCAAAAGTTCTGTAGATGGTTATGTTGGTGCTATTAATTTGAGAAAGGGTGCACTGGTAAGTCCATCAGATCAACAAGCTATTACCATGGTGGCAGATATAAGTAAGGTCTATGCAAATTTTTCCATGAATGAGCAGGACTATCTCAACTTCATTCAGCAGGTTGAAGGAAGTGATCTTAATTCCAAAATCAAAAACTTACCTCAAGTACGATTGATTCTTGCAAATGATACCAGATATGGTTTAGAAGGAACTATTGAAACGATCAACTCTCAAGTGAATCAAGAAACTGGAACGATTTCTTTTAGAGCCTTATTTGATAATTCAAACCGAGTATTAGCTAACGGAAGTAGCGGGAAAATTCAAGTACCAAAAACATTTACAGATGCTGTGGTTGTACCCAAAATCAGTACATACGAACAACAAGGTAGCACCTATGCATACAAAATAGCTGCCGATAGTACGGCCACGGCCACAAGATTAGACATTGACGCCGAAGTGGACAATCTATACGTAGTAAGTAGCGGATTGAAAAAAGGAGACTACATCGTTGCAAAAGGTCTGGACAAGCTCAAGGGTGAAACTAAGGTAAAACCTATGGAAACACCTTTTGACAGTGTCGCTCAACCCATCGAACAGATATTTAGATAACATCAGAGAATCATAGAACCATGCTTAAAACTTTTATAGATAGACCTGTACTTTCTACGGTGATTTCGGTGATTATTGTGATTCTGGGAATACTGGGTTTGCTCACGTTACCTATCACCCAATATCCTGATATTGCACCTCCGACCATTACAGTTTCTGCCACTTATCCAGGTGCCAATGCAGAAACTATTCTTGAGAGTGTGATCATTCCCATTGAAGAACAAATTAATGGTGTAGAAGGTATGACCTACCTAACATCGACAGCCACCAATAATGGAACTGCAGAAATCACGGTTTACTTCGATCAGGAAACAGATCCTGATATTGCAGCAGTAAATGTCCAGAACAGGGTTTCTAGAGCAAATTCCTTATTGCCACAGGCAGTTATTCAGACTGGTGTTACTACTCAAAAACAACAGAATAGTGCCTTGATGTTCATGTCATTCTACAGTGAGAATGAAGATTATGATGACACTTTTATTCAAAACTATTTGAAAATTAATGTGATTCCTGAAATACAGCGAGTCAACGGTGTTGGTAATGTAAGTGTTTTTGGTTCAAAGGATTATGCGATGCGTATCTGGTTACAACCTGACAAGCTTGCCGCCTATAATTTGATTCCGTCAGATATTACGGCAGCCTTGCGCGAGCAAAGTCTTGAAGCTGCTGCTGGTTCTTTGGGAGAAAACTCTGGAGAAGCGTTTAGTTATGTAATCAAATACAGCGGTAGATTAAAAACGGAAAAACAATACAGCGATATTGTTATCAAGGCCATAGGCGATGGTGACTACTTACGTCTATCAGATGTAGCTAGAATAGAATTGGGAGCCCAAGGATATTCTGCTGGATCCATTACATATGGTAAGAAAGCTGTGGTAATGGGAATCTTCCAAACAAAAGGCTCCAATGCACAACTAATTATCGAGGGAATCCAAGAGAAACTCGATGTGGTGGAATCAGAACTTCCTGACGGAATCAAAATCTTTATTCCCTACAATGCCAATGACTTCTTAAGCGCATCCATTGAAAAGGTAGTGCATACACTGATAGAGGCATTTGTGCTGGTGTTCCTAGTGGTTTTTATTTTTTTACAGGACTTTAGATCTACACTCATTCCTGCCATTGCAGTACCAGTAGCCATCATTGGTACGTTCTTCTTTCTGAATTTATTTGGCTATTCCATAAATCTGCTGACGCTATTTGCGCTCGTCCTCGCCATAGGTATTGTGGTAGATGATGCGATTGTAGTGGTAGAGGCAGTTCATGCCAAGATTGATGAAGGAGCCACAGATCCTAAAAAGGCAACTGTAGAAGCCATGAGTGAGATATCTGGAGCGATTATCTCCATTACTCTCGTTCTCGCAGCGGTATTTATACCTGTGACTTTTGTGACTGGACCTACGGGAGTTTTCTATGAACAGTTTGGTGTAACACTAATCATTGCGATTTTAATTTCTGCGGTGAATGCACTTACTCTTAGTCCGGCTTTATGTGCGCTTCTACTCAAAGGTCATGACGAAGAAGAGAAAAAAAAGAACTTTGTACAGCGATTTTTTGATGCGTTCAATAGAGGCTTCAGTGCTACTGTTAAGAAATACGGTCAATCGGTTCATTTTCTTTACAGACACAAATGGATTACCGGTGTTGTACTAATTGCAGCTGTTGGAGTTATTTTCTGGTCATCTTCTCAGGTAAAAACAGGATTTGTTCCAGATGAGGATCAAGGAATCATATTTATAAATGTTGAATTGCCAGCTGGTTCTTCTCTTGATAGAACGCACGCTGTGAATCAGCAGGTTTATGAAAAAGTAAGTAAGCTTGCTGGAGTAGAAGGAGTTTCTGTTATTGATGGACGTAGTATTATCAATGGTGCTGGTAGTAACTACGGTTTTGGGTTTGCTAAGTTGAAGGATTGGGGCGAGCGTGAAGCAGACTCCTTATCACTGGAAGCCATTACAGGAAAAATGTTCGGAATCGCAGCTCAGATACCAGAAGCTAATATCATCTTTTTCGCTCGACCCAGCGTTCCAGGATTTGGTAATTCTGCTGGAGTTGAAGTGAATTTATTGGATCGCGCTGGCGGCAGTTTTGAAGATTTAGACAAGGTAAATAAGGATTTTATCGCAAAACTGACACAGCGTCCAGAATTCCAGTTTGCCCAATCATCATTCAACACAAATTATCCGCAATATGAGTTGAATGTCAACGTGCCACTCGCCAAAGAAAAAGGAGTTTCTGTCACAGATATTTTCACAACACTACAAGGATACATAGGAAGTATTTTTGCCACCGACTTTTCTAGATTCGGGAAACAGTTTAGGGTTTACGTACAGGCATTGCCAGAAGATCGCGCTGATAAAGATGCCCTGAATAACTTGCTCGTTCGTACTGAAAGTGGACAAATGACTCCTATAACAGAGTTCATCAGTCTTGAGCGAGTTTATGGACCACAATCGGTTACTCGTTTCAACTTGTTTAATTCCACTAAGGTTACGGCGTCCGTAAATCCTGGATTTAGTACAGGTGATGGTATCATCGCAGTTAACGAGGTTGCAGAAACCTTACCTAGCAATTATACGACCGCATATTCTGGATTGACCAGAGAAGAGGTGAATGCTGGTAGTCAGGCAGGAACGATTTTTATGCTTTCGCTTGTGTTTGTTTACTTTTTGCTGGCGGCTCAGTATGAAAGTTACCTTATCCCGTTTTCTATTTTACTTTCCTTGCCGTTAGGTGTCATGGGTGCTTATTTAACAACGCAATTAACAGGACTTCAGGATAATATCTACTTCCAGATCGCCTTGATCATGCTATTGGGTCTTTTGGCAAAGAATGCCATTTTGATCGTTGAATTCTCGATTCAAAGAAGGAAGGAAGGACAATCTATTCTTGATGCAGCCATCCATGGTGCAGAATCTCGATTAAGACCAATTCTCATGACCTCATTTGCCTTTATTCTAGGTATCATGCCATTAGCACTTGCAAGTGGAGTAGGTGCCGCTGGTAATAGGTCGATAGGTACTGGAGCCGTAGGTGGTCTACTGGTGGGAACAGTGTTAGGTGTATTCTTTATTCCTATACTATTCATATTGTTCCAATGGTTGCAAGAGAAAATTACAGGAGCGCCACAGCCTGAATCAAATTCTAATACTGAAGAACTACCATCATGAACAAGAGCATAGTTTTTAAATATCTCATTCTTGCGAGTATACCTTTTGTGTTGATATCATGTTTTAGTGCAAAAGAATATGTGCGACCTGAGGAAGAAGTCATCACAGCAGATTATTACCGTACAGATCAACTACCGGCAGACAGTCTCTCGTTAGCGACCGTATCTTACAAGGAGCTTTTTACAGACCCTCAATTGCAAGGGTATATTGAAGAAGGTCTAAAGAATAATAATGACATTAGAATCGCTATACAGCAAATTCTTATTTCTGAGGCGTTGCTTAAGCAGGGCAAAGCAAGGTATTTACCATCCATTGATGCGACTGCTCAATACTCTAGATCAGAGTTGTCTGAAAACAGCCAGTTTGGTGGTCAGTTTAGTACGCTCAATCAGTATCAGCTAAGTGGTGGCCTTTCTTGGGAAGCAGATATTTGGGGAAAGATACGCAGCAACAAGAGAGCTGCAGAGGCGACTTACCTTCAAAGCGTAGCGGCTCATAAAGCTGTAAAAAGTACGTTAGTGGCAAATATCGCCTCAATCTATTATCAATTACTCTCGCTAGATGAACAGGTAAGGATTACTGATGAAACCGTCACCACAAGATCCAGAGCTCTGGAGACTACAGAAGCTCTTAAAGAAGCTGGTATAGTTACCGCAGTAGGCGTCAAGCAAACCGAAGCACAGTTATACACCGCCCAAGCCATATTGATTGATTTGAATAATCAACGTCGATTATTGGAAAATAGCCTGTCGGTTTTGTTGGGCAATAATGCCCAAGCAATATCTCGTGGATCGCTGGATAACCAAGAGATCACATCTGATTTAAAAACTGGTGTTCCATCACAATTGCTTGCTAATAGACCAGATGTGATCTCTGCAGAATATAGTTTGATCAACGCTTTTGAATTAACAAACGTCGCGCGCAGTAGGTTCTATCCATCACTCACGGTAACCGCAAATGGTGGTTTGCAGAGTTTGGATTTTGACAAACTATTCAGTACCAGTTCCTTATTTGCAACTCTTGTAGGCGGTTTGACGCAGCCTATTTTTAATCAGCGTGAGATACGCACTCAGTATGAGGTGGCACAAGCACAGCAGGAGCAAAGCAAACTGGATTTCAAACAAGCATTACTAGTTGCTGGTAGAGAAGTCTCTGACGCGCTATTCAATTATGAGGCATCCACAGATCGTAAGGATGTCAAACAAAAAGAGTTTGAAGCTTATGCGCTCGCAACCCAGTATTCTGAAGAATTGCTGGACAATGGTCTGGTAAACTACATTGAGGTGTTGCGCGCTAGAGAGAACCAACTCAACTCCAGTCTGGACGTGATTTCTGCAAGAAATAATCAATTGCAATCCATCGTGGATCTATATCAGGCGCTAGGTGGTGGATGGCAATAAGTGGTTGATTTAATTCGCTTTCGCGAAAGCGTAATAACATCAACATGTTACATAAAAAAATGCCGTTCCTTGAAGAACGGCATTTTTAGATTTTAGTGATTTTATATTAATCAACAGTTTCTGTGTTGTGCGCATGATGTCTACTAAGTGTCACAGCTAGGTGACCTAGCAATACACCATAAATAACTTTAGAGCTTACATCTGCAATGGTATAGGTGATTTGGCGGCCTACTACTCCAGATTCATTAAAAAGGAATCCATCAAATCCACCTAAATAAGGCATTAAATAAGCGCCTGGGTACAAGAACCAAGAGACAAGAAAGATGGTCCAGATATGACCCAAAATCTTTTGTGCCTTAGGTGGTATTCCTTCTTTTCCTTGTTTGATGACTTTATGCATCAAATAAAGAATGTGGAAAAAGAACACGGTGGAAACGGCTCCCCAAATAAAGAAAAGTGTCGGATTTGAAACCTCATAGTATTGGCCTATATATCCGGTTATAATCATCATGGCGCCAGAGAACCAGAACCAATTACGAACTGTTGATACTTTTGAGGTTGTTAGTTTCACCACAAAGAGAATTTGAAAAAGAAGCATAGGTACATCAATAAGCCAGTTGAGATAACGGTATCCATTATTGAAAAGGTCAGCTCCAGGACTTAAGAAATATTTGCCTCGATCCATATCAAATGTGAAGCTATCTGTCCAATTTCCTGCTTGTACGTACAACAGTAAAAATGCAGACACCATTACCACTCCGGACAAAATATTTGACATCTGGAATTTTTTATCGACATTTTTAATGGTTAGTACAAAGTAGAGTAGTCCTGCCAGCATTACTGCATATCCCAATGTGAGGACATGTGAGGTCATTTGATAGGCCATCTCTGAAAATCCTTCAGTGGCGCCTATGTAATTTTCAAAATTTGCATTTCCTAATTGTTGCATAGTCATAGAGTTATAAGGTGATCCTTAAAAATAAATTTTAAATTGTAGGAAAGTTCACTTTATAGGAAAAGTTTATAATTAATAAATCATAAGTAATTTTTCAACCATATTTCATTAACTAGATTATAAGCCGACTTTTTAAGCTGTAATTCTAAAGATTACTCAGGTAGAGAAAAAGGAAGTTTTGAAAGAACTTTTATCATTAGTTAAATATTACTTACTTTGTAATAACCTTCAACAAAACCGATTTAATGTATAGTGTTGCCTATATAAGTCGAGCAAGCGACGACCTTACCGAAAATGATATTCAAGAGGTATTACATTCATCAGAAAGACGTAACAACCTTTTTGGAATGAAAGGGATCTTGCTTTATAAAGACGGTAATTTTCTTCAGGTGCTTGAAGGCGATGAAGCACCAGTTAAAGCACTTTATGCTAAAATATGTGAGGATGATCGCCATACCAATCTGCACGAGATCTTCAACAAGAAATTAAGAACACCCATTTTTACAGAGTATAATTCAAAATTCAATATAATTACCTCAAGCTTTGATCTCATTTCTCTCAAGAGTTTCTTGAGAAGACAAAAGAAATTTGGCGTTGAGGATAAAATTTCAGAAAAATTGGAATCCTTCTTAGGGATGGACTGGTTCACATGAACCAGATTCCATTTTACTGAGATTTTTTTGAACCTGTATTTATTTTGGCTATTCTAGCGTAAAACCTTTTGGAATCACAGCAGCTTTTTTGAGCACTACTATTCCAGATTTGATCACATAGTTATCAGTCTCTGTATCGTCTAGGTGGCTACCACCTTTAATCGTTACATTATCTCCAATTCGACAATTTTTGTCTATGATGGCATTCTCAATGTGGCAGTTTTCACCTATACCAAGCATTATCTCAATATTATTTTTCTCCACTTCTTCCAGAGATTCATAATAATCACTTCCCATCATATAGGTTCTGATTATGGTAGAATCCTTTCCAACTCTAGATCTAATCCCTATAACAGATCTTTCAATCTTTTTGGCAGCGATGATGCAACCATCTGCTATAACGGACTTTACCACTTGTGTGTCAGACACCTTTGCTGTAGGCAGCATTCTAGGTCTAGTATAAATGGGTAACTTCTTATCAAAGAGATTGAACTTGGGAATATCATCAGTCAACTCTAGGTTAGCTTCAAAGAAGGAATCAACGTTACCTATATCTGTCCAGTAGCCTTCATATTGAAAACTCTGTATTTTTAGTTTATCAATGTTTTGAGGAATAATTTCTTTACCAAAATCAACAGTACCTTCTTCATTCATTAAATCAACGAGCAGTTGCCTGTTAAATATATATATACCCATACTCGCAAGATAATGGCGACCTTCATTCTGCATATCCTCACTAACCTCACTAGCCCAGTCCTTAAGAAGCTCGGTTTTGGGCTTCTCAATAAAGGATGTAATCTGATTCTGATCATTTGATTTAAGAATTCCAAAGGATGGCGCGTCCTTAGCATTTACAGGAATTGTTGCCAGTGTAATATCTGCTTTACTATCCTTATGCGCCTGGATCATATCACTATAATCAGTCTGATACAATTGATCTCCTGAAAGTATCAGGAAGTAGTCAAAATCATGACGGGTAAAGTGATGCATACTTTGTCTAACAGCATCTGCAGTACCTTGAAACCATTCTGAGTTTCCTGGCGTTTGTTCTGCTGCAAGTACATCCACAAAAGCGCTACTAAAAAAGCTAAAGCTGAATGTGTTTTTAATGTGCCTATTAAGCGAGGCACTATTAAACTGCGTTAATACATACATTCTTTTTATATCACTATTGATGCAGTTGGAGATAGGAATATCCACTAAACGATATTTCCCGGCAATGGGAACCGCTGGTTTTGAGCGTGACTCAGTTAATGGATAAAGTCTTGTTCCTTGTCCGCCACCTAGAATGATGGATAATACCTCGTTATTGATCATGTGTTTAAGCTATAAGGGATGAATATAAGTCTGCTGTTTGTTGTGCAATGGCTTTCCAGTCAAAGTGTTCTTCCACACGCTGGCGTCCAGCGATGGACATTTTTTCCTGTAGGTTTTTGTCGTTGACCACTTTATTGATACCGTCTGCAAGATCTCTGGAAAACTGGTCTGGATCTACTGGTTCAAAAGGAGCTTCCTGTTGCTGTTTTACTGGAATGAGTAATCCAGTTTCTCCATGGACTACCACTTCTTTAATACCGCCTACGGCGCTCGCCACAACAGGAGTATGACAAGCCATGGCTTCTATGTTGATGATTCCAAAGGGCTCGTAAATGGATGGGCAGCAAAATACCGTAGCGTGAGAGTAAAATTGAATGATCGATGGTTTGTCTAGCATCTCATCAATCCAGATCACATTATCGCGATCTTTCTTTACCGCTGCTACCGCTTGCTCCATTTCGGTAGCGATTTCTTTAGTGTCTGGTGCGCCAGCGCAAAGTACGATTTGCGTATCAGGCTCAATATATTTTATTGCATTCACCAGATGTATTATCCCTTTTTGTTTTGTGATACGCCCTACAAATAAAACAAAAGGTTTATTGGGATCGACACCATATTTTTCTAGGGCGCTGGTATCGGTTATTTTTTGATATTGTTGGAGATCGATACCGTTGTAGATGACCTCGATCTTCTTCTCATCCACATCAAAAAACTTGAGAACGTCCTCTTTGGTTTCTTTGGAAACAGCAATAATACCATCAGCCATCTCGATGGCGGTTCTTTCAATCCAAGAAGAGGCGTCATAACCTCGACCTAATTGATCACGTTTCCATGGGCGTAAAGGTTCAAGGGAATGTGTGGTGACTACCAATGGTGTGCCGTAGCACAATTTTGCCATGATACCAGCAAAATGCGAGTACCATGTATGGCAATGGGTGACATCTGCATCGACTGGTTTAATGTTCATGTGAACACCGGTAGAGAGCGTTTGTAGCAATCCCTTTAGTTGGGAATCCGCTTTCGCGAAAGCGGTATCTTCATAGTCATATCCTTCTACACTAGGATTTTCCTGCTCGACATTCTGGTCACCAAAACACCTGACTTCAACATCCATGAGCTGGGCAAGTTCTCTTGCTAAATATTCTACATGTACGCCAGCGCCTCCATAAACGTGTGGAGGGAATTCCCGCGTGAGGAACAAAACTTTCATTCAGGTTGGTTTAAATAGGTGGACTTAAATATAGTGGATTTGTCAAAAACCTTCATAACGTTTTAGCAATTCTATAGTTTCAGCTCAACTGCTCTCTATTTTTTCATATGAAAACACACTATTTAAGAAATTTCTGTTATCAGCAGAATCAACCGTTTTATGGAAGTTTGAGTGCATTGGATGGGTATTTTTCAAAATGATTAAGCGAATGGCAGTGCTGGATAGTATTGAGTGAATGTTGTTGAATGATTTAATTAGTATTTACACTCATACTAAAGTTTACGTGTTGCAATGAGTTAATTATCTACCAATTCATAATTCTTTCACATGAGGGCTTTTCCTACTCGGTTATTTTTAAACTTCACTAACACAATTACTCTATGAACAATATTGAAAACCTTTTTGAATATACGGTAGGTCAATTTGAATTTATTGACCACCTATTTACCATGGGTGTAGGCGTACATCTCGCTGCACTTGTATTCTTTCTAGTCGTATCACAATTTGTCGCGCCTAAGTATAGAATCGCAACAGCTTTATCTTGTATCGTTATGGTATCTGCTGGATTGATTCTTAACAGCCAGGCATCTATGTGGACAGACGCATTTGCTTATGTAAGCGCAGATGGTACCTACCAACTTCAAGAGCTTACCTTTTCTAACGGTTACCGTTATGTAAACTGGATGGCTACTATTCCATGTCTTCTTGTCCAACTATTGATTGTTCTTAACCTTAAAGGAAAAGAATTATTCTCAACTGCTACTTATCTAATTTTGGCAGCTTGGGGTATGATCATTACTGGTTATGTAGGACAGTTATATGAAGTTAGTGATTTGAGCGCCCTTATGTATTGGGGAGCTGCAAGTACTGTATTTTTTGTAATCATGAATTTCATTGTCGGTAAGAAAATAGGAGCTCAAAAGGCAACTATGCTAGGTGGTACTAATTCTACCATCATGAAAGTATTCTGGTTGATGATGTTTGCGTGGACACTTTATCCTATCGCATATTTAGTTCCTTATTTCATGAACAGTGCTGATGGTGTAGTGGTAAGACAATTACTGTTTACTATCGCAGATATCTCTAGTAAGGTGATTTATGGTTTGATGATTACTTACATTGCTGTGAACCAATCTGCAGCGGCTGGTTATCTTCCTGCTCAACAAGCTTTGGGACGCATAGGATTGGACCAAAAAGTCGCATAGTTTGCTATCGATTCTAAGAAAGATCTATAATAGTATAGCGCTATTGCCTACCGGCATAGCGCTATTTTTTGCTATAATGGCAATAGGTCAAATTAGCTTTCCCTTTAATAGTGAAGCGCTGCCTGATTTCATGGAAGGTGTCGTGATTACTGATAAAGGTGACCTACAATTCATATTTGCTTTCATCATTGGTGGAATTTTCACATTGACTATCTTTAGTTACACGATGGTCATGAACGTGTTGAACCGCAGTATTAATAACTATTCACCTCGATTGATACCGCTTATTCTATCAGAGCGTCATCACCAACTCATATTAGGATTTACCAGTGGTACTATTATCTATTCCATGATAATGTCCATTGCGGCCAGTAATGATAATGCCCTTGAGTTTCCGCCATTAGGTGCTTTTCTAGGTGTAATGTTGAGTATTTTTTGCGTGTTTTTGTTCATTTATTTTATACACAGTGTTTCACAATCCATTCACGTGAACTACATATTGCGCAAAAGCTATGGTCGATCCTACAAAAACATGAAGCATTTCAAAACTTTAGAAGCTATAGGAAGCCAAAAAACAACTCCAGAAAATTTAGAGAGTTGGAATGAAATCAGAACTGATGATTGTGGTTATCTGCAGTTACCAGATGTCAAGGATCTTGCAGAATTTGCTCAAAAAACCAAAAGTCATATTTACGTTACTCATTTGCCAGGAACTTTTGTTTTAAAGGATGAGGTCTTGATTAGAACCTCGCAAAAAATGGACTCCAAAGACCATAATTTTAGCCGTCAAGTTTCTATTGATTCTAGAGTACCGTTAGAGTTGAATGAGTCAGAAATCAAACATCTTGTTGAGGTAGCCATTAAAGGATCATCGCCAGCGATTAACGATCCTGGTACTTCTTTAGGAGCAATTGACTATATCACACAGTTGCTCATTTTAAGAGAGGAATTGAAAGGATACAACTGTTTTACTACGGACAAGCAACACTATGTGTATATTCCATTTCTTGCAAACGAAGTTTTAGCAGCATTTTGTTTTGAAGAGATGTGGAATTATATGAAACAAGATCCTATTCTTGTCAAGTCATTACACCAGGCCGTTTCTAAGCTTAATAAGGCTGGAGTTTCCATTCATCATGGTATATTGGGGTAAAATATTTTAATGTGAACGATTTCAAAGTTTACGCCTACATTACCGGATTGTCTATTATTCTACTGCTAGCGTTGTTCATTAGCAATGATGGTATATTGATGCTGTCAGCACAAATCATCGGAACTTTAGCGATGGCAACGCTGGGAGTTTTACATGGAGCCAATGATCTATGGATCTACAGACGTTCCACCGAAAGCCAAATTTCCGCCCTAAATTTTATCTTATTGTATGTAGCTATGGCCTTTTTAATTGGGCTTATAGTTTTCTTGGAACCTGTCGTAGGCGTTAATTTATTTGTTTTGTTATCTGCTTATCATTTTGGTGAGGAACATTTTTCCTGGTGGAGAGAGAAGAAAAATGCCGCTTCTATATTGTGGTGCTTCTTTTACGGTCTCTCCATATTTTCTTTATTGTTTTTGACTCATTTACAAACTTTGGAAACCTTCTTTGAAACCAGTAATTATAAAGTAAATGTTCTTTCATGGAGCACCTATTTGATGGTGCCTATCATTGTTGTGCAAATGGTGTTGGGGTTGGGCCACTTATTTCTGGGCAAAGTACGCGTGTTGCAATTTTTATTTTTGGAGCTAAGCCTTTTGCTCCTATATCTAATTTTTGAACAGCTGGATTTATTTACAGCCTTTGCATTTTACTTTGTGTTATGGCATAGTATACCGTCCATTTTCACCCAGATTAAAACATTGGGTCTTGACGGTTGGAAAGGTTTTGCAGAATATAGTAAACGAGCTTTACCGTATTATTTCGTTAGTATAATCGGGTTGCTGATTCTCTATTATTTTATGGGAACTGATCTATTCTCGTTGACTACAATCGTATTGCTGGCTGCGATGACCACCATACCTCACGTAGTTATTTTTGCCTATTTAAAAGCGAGTTCCAAGAAATAGATTTTTAAGAAGGAAAGAGAAATTCCTGTTCTATTATGGATTCATTCCCATCAGTAGGAATGGCTGCAAGATTCGCTGAATTTTATCGCTCGTGGGATGTAGTTTATTTTCCGTTAAATAGTCCTCAATATTGTTGAGGTCATCATCTGATTTTACCACGTTGAATTTTGAACTGTATTTTAAGAATAATGGATGTGCCGTGCGACCGTTGAAAAGTTCAAAAATTTCACTGTGCCTCGTATCGTTTTGGATTTTTTTAAAAAGCTTTTTCAAATATTGTTCATTGCCTTCCATGACTTGAAAAAAGCGACCTATAGAATGCAATAAAATTCCAGTGACCTCGCAATCATTATTACTATTTGCAGTAAAGGTAAATAAGTCGTTTAGCTCTTTTTTACTCAAATCTTCTGAGGCTTTACTCAAATAGCAAATGGAGTAGTACATTTTCATTCTGGGAAACTAACTTGATAGTATGCAAATTTAATCCATCTTGTAGGATATAGATTACAGCAATAACTCTCTGGGAAACAGTAATTTATTAACTTGACACCAAAAATTATATTGTTAAGGAAGTCTAAACGTTTAATCGGCTGGGTGAATTAGGGTTCAATGATTAAACAAAACTTCTAAATATAGTTTAGTTTGAAATCTCTAGACCAGTTGAAAATCTAAACCGTATTACTTCTATTGGTAATCCATAGCAATTACCAACTTGCACTCATGAGTCGAGTTTTCACAAATCTAGATAATTGTGTTTCACTTTGAAGCAAAGTTATGCTTTCGCGAAAGCGAGCTCATCACCATCTCCATCAACAATAGTTAATCCATA
The DNA here is from genome assembly GCF_900101765.1 of Nonlabens sp. Hel1_33_55. Classification (NCBI taxonomy): domain Bacteria; kingdom Pseudomonadati; phylum Bacteroidota; class Flavobacteriia; order Flavobacteriales; family Flavobacteriaceae; genus Nonlabens; species Nonlabens sp. Hel1_33_55. The sequence goes on along the minus strand of NZ_LT627735.1, from coordinate 1,766,481 downwards.
AATCTCACCAGCTCATAGGCGTCTTCATCCTTATTATAATAGCCATAGATAAAATCACCTTTGTATCTAAAAACCGTCTCAATTAGTGGATCCTTACCGTCAGTAAAGCTGCTGATTCTATCAAATACATTCTGCTGTACCTCGCCTGGCTGATGGTTGAATTGTTCGTCAAATAGGCTGATGAAATAGGTAGATTTGGTTCTCGTATAGGAATTGTAAGCGCCCAAAGTAGGATTGACCACCGCAGAAACAATCAATCCTCCTATCGCGCCACCTAATCCAAAACCCATCATCATGGGAGCACCACCAGAAGCAAGTTCCTTCGAGCCGCCCAACGTGATTTCATATTGACCGCCTATTTTATAAACAGGAATACCTGGAGTGGCAGAGGTCATCTTTCTAAGCAACTGGCTGGTATTTTCCAGCTCGCGGTAACTGGAGAATTCACCACCTTCTTGAATGATCGCAGAGTTCGCAATCTGGATGTCTTCATCCTTAAGTAGCACCACCTTTTTGAGTTGTTCTTTAGTTTCAAATTCGGTTATGGTGAGTACTAGTTTATCTCTCGATACTAGAGTTTGAAAAAGCTTGCCGTCATATAAATAGGAGTTGGAATCCTTCCTGTTTCTATCAAAATCTTCAACTGGCTGGTCAAACGTTTTAACATCGACTGTTTTATCAGTTAAGGAAATGCGCAAGGCATGCGTGCGCTCCTCATCTCTATCTATGGTAAGAATGAAGTGATCTTGAAAGGTATATAGTTTATTGGTTTTAGAGGCAGTCTCAATGGAATTGGGACTTTCTGCATCGATCAAGTCTACAAGTGAACTTCCCATTTGACTAGTACCTCCAGATTTAAGAACCGTGTTCAAATAATTAGGACTACCATCAGATCTGGGTTCAAATTTTATGGCGCCCGTTTTTAATTCAAAAACCTGATTATTCAAACCGTCAAATTCATAGAGTTTTAGCTTTGCATCATAATCGATACTTAAAATGTAAAATTTGTTGTTATGGCTAATTCCCTGAAGGTAAGTCTCTTTCTTAAGCCTGAAATCCATCTCATTAATCACCGATTCTTTTGTGGTTGGGTTGATGGTCACCATGCAGAATTTGTTCTTGCGAGAATTGGAGTAATAAACATTTATTTCACCATCAGGCTTTACTTCATAACCAGAGATCTCACCATATTTTGATCTTGGAGATTCATAAGTCGATAGCACGGCAAACTGGAAACCGTTTTGATAATCAAGATGCTGAATTTCTTTGCTGTTTGTTATCAATATATCCACAAGCGAATCCTGACCTATAATGGACAGAGCCTGACTGTCGTCACGTTCTGGATTTATTTTTACAGTATTGATTGAAGTTTGAGCCATTCCCGTTAGAGCAATTAGGAACAGGGCAGTGGTAAAAATATTTTTCATATTTGAGCAAAACAATTTTCACAAAGTAAAGGCATAACTTATATAATGTCATAGAACAGTCTGAAAATTAAATAAGCTACCCGATTAATTGATTCTTGAACTTAAAAATTGGAAGGAATTCAAGACTGAATATTTAACTAAAATTTCGATTTCGTTAATACTTTATTTCAAGAAATAGAATCAATTTTAGGGCATGATTCAAAAGGGATTTAAGTCGTTATTGTTTTTGATGCTTGCTCTGGCCTATGTAGGTTCCAGTGCGGCTTCATTGACTCTTTCTAGCGACTATATTTATTTGAATTCGCTTGAAGCTGATGCTCATAACGAGGATAGAATCAAAGCACAACCTGATTATGAATTGGTCTTTGTTGACATCACGTCAATTCAAAACCTGGCAGAAGAAACTTCTCCATTTGAATTTATTACAGGAGGATCTGATTTTCTTTCCAGTGGTTTTTTATTACAGACAGATAGAGATATTGAGCTACCTCTTTATTCAGTAGCCACAAATTCTAGAGTGCCATCGATTTCTCAATTCATAAGAGAACTCATCTACCCATTCCATTCCTATTGGTAAAAAGTTTCAGTTTTTACTGTTTGTAGTCTGTATTACAGATTACCTATTTCAACTTTTTTTCAAACACAAAATTTATCATCATGGAAACAGGAATGATCGTGGTATACGCGATTTTAATCATCATAGTAGCAGCCCCATTTTTAATTATGGCAGGCAGCGAGGGAAAACATAAATCCTTTTTATCAAAGGGGTTGAAGATCCTTTTGAATATCAATAATGCAACAGCTTCAAAAACTAGCGTACACACCAATTTTGCTCTGGCTGTAGATAATCAACAACAAAAGCTGTATTATTTTGAACAGAGTAAAACAGAACACGAAGAGCAGGTTATTGACTTGAAATTATACGACACAGTCAGAGTGGATCAGGAAGTGAAGCACCTCAAAAACAAGGAGAAGCACATCGACAATATTGAGGCGATCTATTTGGTACTTTCCAATTCAAAAACAAAGACATCTCAAAGAGTCAAACTTTATCATGAAGACGACAGCTTACAGTTGAGTGGCGAGATTGCGATTGCACAGGAATGGAAGGATTATCTCCAACCAATTGTTGCTCAACATATGGTTCCCATTATCGAGCCAGTCACTTCTAGAAAATCATTGGATTTCTCTAGAATTGCGGCCTTATAGCACCCATTTTATCAACGACGGCTGCCATTTGGAAAGATGGAATTACTCGTCGTATTTTTAAAGAAGCAGAAAAGTTTGTGGAAGTTCGCTTTCGCGAAAGCGGACTTCCACAACATCTGTATAACCACTAAAAATGACCACATGCAAGACGACCAAGGATTGATCATTGACTGGGCAAGTATGCCTACCTACAATACGGTGATGTGCGTTGCCGTTGGTGCTGCGCTATGCTCGCTGGCTGTGATAGGAAAAAGCATGATGCAAGGCAAAAAGATGGAAACCGTAGGCTGGTCGCTTAATCTGGGAGCGCTGGGATTGATTTTGTTTCTCACCGGACTGCACATGACATTGACCTGGCCGCTCGCGAAATATTTTCCATTTGACAATATTGTTTTTGGAGAACCATCGCTGGCTTTTGGTGTATTGTTATTGGTTTTTTCGTTCTATTTCTGGAAAAAAGGAACCGCACTGGAGCAATCTAAAAATCCGCTAGCAGATTTGGGAGCCGTTGGATATCAGTTGCGCTACTTTTTATATGGTATGGGATTAGCGATGATCGCCATTGGTATAGCTGGTGTCAAATATGAGCTTTTTGCGGCACCACCAGAAGAGCCCATCAGTGGCCAGTTTGCGGAATATCCGCTGGTTGAAGCCATATTCATTTCAGGTCTTTGGGCATTGACAGGCCTTGCCTCGTTGTTGGTGCCTCGAGTATTCAAGAAGTTTGCTGCAGGTCACACGTCCATGGGTAAAACCATGAAGATTTCCTATGCGCTAGTATATGGATTGGGAATTGTGTTTTTGTTGTTCGGTGCATTTAATTTCTTTACCCACATAGGATTGATCGTTAATACCATGAAATAATTATGAAAGCAAAAACACCTGTTAGTTTTTCACATGTTGGAATTACTGTTCCAGACCTTGAAAAAGGAATCAAATTCTATACAGAAGCCATGGGCTGGTATCACATCTCTGGACCTATAGAAGTTAAAGAAAGTGACGACAATAATCTGACGAGAATTGCAAAGCTCATTTACGGTAAAGGTTGGAAATCTTTCCAATTTGCTCACCTCTCTAATGCAGAAGGTGTCGGTTTTGAGCTTTTTGAGTTTGCTAAAAACGATACCAAAGAAAGCACGAATGTACCTTTCAAAACAGGTATTCACCATTTTTGTTTACAGCATCCAGATCCTGCAGCTTTGCTACAAGAGATCGTCAAAGCTGGCGGCTCTATAAAGATGGAACCTCAAGTTGAATATCCTGACGAGAAGCCATATTTGATGGCTTTTGCCCAAGATCCCTTTGGAAATATCATTGAGATTTATTCGCATTCCTATGAATTGCATAATGTAGGGCCTGATGGACCGGTTGGTTAAAGTAATATAGAAGCTCGAGCTTTATAAAACTTAGGTTAATTAAGTACTTTATATACTACAGTTCCCTTTTCGACTTTTAATTTTGCAGGATTCCACAAAAAACGGAATTATTAGCATATGAGTGAACTGGAAGTACCTATTACAGATCTTGAGAATTTTATCTATTGTCTAGAGGTAGTTCCAGATACAGAAAAAGAAGACACGACAGAGGTGCTCACCATACTGGAAGACATGGCTTTTAATCAGAACATTTCCAGTATCTACAAAACTTGTGACACCATCGAAGGCCTGGAAGAGAGTCTGAATTACCTGCTCTATGACGATCACCATTTCCAGGATTACGAACTCATTTATCTAGTGTTGCCCGGCGAGGCCAACAATATTTTGGTTAATGGTTATTACTACAGCATAGAAGAAATCGCCGAGCTTTTTGAAGGTAAAATGGAAGGGAAAGTAATTCACTTTGCTAATAAAAAGATCCTTGACCTTACTGATGATGAATCTCAATATTTTCTAGATGTGACCGGTGCACGTGCTATTTCAGGCTATGGTCAACCTTCTGATCAGGTAACCAGTGCCTTTACGATTGACCGCGTATTCTTTAGTCTTTTTTATGAGAACGATGACCTCAGAGAAGTTGTGGAGCGCATGTTCCAAAAGCATTACCATCTTTGTAAGCTGCTGGATTTCAGGTTGTATTATTAAAGTGTTATGATGTTATTGCTTTCGCGAAAGTGTAATTAACATCATCTTCCTATCAAAATAAATATTCAATTGCATAATTAAAACCTATTGCAGGGCTTATTTTGAGTTTGCACCTTAAGCCATACGTAAACGGTTTTGAGCTAAAGGTTGAGGGGAATGATTTAGACAAAACGATTTTAGTAATTCAAAGGATTACAAAACGCTCAGTCATGAGCCGTCCGGCTATCTAATTTTAATATTCTGCTAAGTCAAAACAGTTTACCCAGAGCCTATCTTTAATCCACAACCTTAAAAGTCTAAGTTATGAGCACATCAACAATCACAGAAGCCGAAATTGAATATATGAAACTGTGCCTGTCACTTGCTCAGGAATCGCTGGATGCCGGTGATGAACCTTTTGGCTCCATATTGGTAAATTCCGCAGGCAAGGTTATAGCAACTAAACGCAACCGAGTCAATGAAATAAATGCGCTATTTCATCCAGAAATCGAGTTGGCTCGATGGGCGCTGAATCATTTGACGCTTGAAGAGCGCAAGACCACCGTGATGTATACTACGGGCGAGCACTGTCCCATGTGTGCGGCCGCTCACGGTTGGTCTGCAGTAGGAACTTTGGTGTATCTAGCATCAGGAAAAGAATTAAAACAGTGGTAGGCAGAAATGGGACACGATCCAGCACCCATAGAATTTTTACCCGTTCAGGAAATTCTAAAAGATTTTAAAGTAAAACAGGTTTCTACGCACCAAATGCTGGAACAGATCAGAGATATGCACGTCCAGTCTTTTAAGAGGTCTGGTGGTTTGTAAATTCCAAACATTTGTAAAACACAAAACCCGCAACTCTCGTTGCGGGTTTCTGTTGCGGAGAAGAAGGATCTTGAACCTTCTTAATTATGTACTGAAATTCAATGTGTTATGTCCTGTTGCATTCAGAGGTAACCGAATAGGAAACCTTTCTAAACATAGTAAATATACTATATTCTATCGTATTAATGGCTCTACGTCGCTAGTTTCTAAGCCCATATAATTACAAAACTCATCTATTGTGATAAGTTGATGCTTCTGCTTTTTAAGCTTATTCTTGATGTCTGCGATGATATTTCTACCATAGCGCTCACTTCTTCCGGTTACTAATTGAACGTCCTTAGGGTACACGCAAATTCGTTTCATGGCTGTTTATTAATTCATACACTATCCATAGAGATGCTATACTCTTTACATAGCTTTTCTGTGTCTTATGACTTACAATTTACGACTTATAATTGATTGAATAACAAGGTTGTTATGGAATAATCGGCAGGATGTGGACTAGGTGGAAGGACATTTTTGTGTACTCTTATTAATCGCTCTAAATTGTGTCTAAATCTAAAATTGTAGTGTTATGGCTAAGGTTAATTCATTTTTAAAAATTGAGGGAACGTTGGATAATTTGACCTTTTATAAAGGTCAAGAGGGTTATTTGGTACGCACCAAAGGTGGAGTGTCAAAAGAACGCATTCAAAACGATCCTGCTTTTGAGAGAACGCGTGAAAACGGTTCCGAGTTTGGACAGTCTGCAAGTTCTGGAAAGCTTCTTAGAACGTCTGTTAGGAACTTACTTTTAAAGGCTAAGGATAATCGAGTTACTAGTCGTTTGACTCAGAAAATGGCTGCGATTAAGAATCTTGATGCCATATCTTCAAGAGGTCAAAGAAATGTGTATAACGGTCTTTCAACTGATGAAGGTAAAAACCTATTGAGAGGTTTCGACTTCAATATCAAAGCGAAACTTGGATCTGTGATTTTTGCACCTTTTGTGGTAGATACAACTACAGGAGAAATTAGTTTCTCTAATATGGTCCCGGCTGATAGTATTGCCTATCCAGGAGGCGCAACTCACGTAAGCTTTAGAAGTGCTGTTGCAAACGTAGATTTTGAACAATCTCTTCATTCAGTTGAATATAGTGATGTAATGAATTATCCGATTGATTCAGCTTCGGTAAATGTATCTCTGACACCTAATGCTGTTCCCACTGGTACAGGTAGTCAAATTCACTTATTACTAGTAGAATTCTTTCAGGAAATTAATGGCATTCAGTATTCTTTGAAAAATGGTGCATTCAACATTCTCAATATTGTGGAAGTAGCTTAAAATAAATGTGTTCTGTGGTGAAGCTCCTTAGTGTAAAAGCTAAGGAGTTTTTTTATGCCTTTAATTCCTAAGTCTTGCGATGTTTCGCAAGTGTAGCCTAAACTCAAAACATCGGTCGATTGAAATAGCCAAAGTGAACGCCTTTAAGCGTGCCTTTTTTTCTAAGGCACAACGCCGCTTTGCTTTGGCTATTTTAATCCAACCCTGCAGCATCAAATCAAAACCTTATGTTTTGGTCTATTGCTTGTTAGTAAGAAAAAGGCGCGAGCCGACTGCGAGATTAGCGTAGGGTAATGTGAGTGATGGCATGTAGCCTTAGCGAAATGCCCTCACGTTCATGTCTTGACACGAAGGATGGCGCTGTTTTTTGTTCCGGTAGGGAAGGGCAAGTGCTGTGAGAGAATGAAGCCATTTAAGAAAGGGTAGGTCTTGAGTAGCTGGTGACCGATGATGATCTGAATGCCTCGTCTTTAAATTGATAAAATATCTATTTATGGCACTGAGCAGCTAATCAAAGCCTTGTGCGTCGGCTGAAATTGCTGAATGATTGAATAGCTCTTGCGAGCGGCTGAAATAAGTGAACTTGTTTGTAATCAAGCACGGCTATCCACGATAATACTTTTTATCACTGATCACTATTCAAGATTAATGCTGTGGCAATGTTCTCTTATTGCAGCTTGGGTCGGCACAAAAACTGTGACATCCTGAAGCCCGTAGCGGAACGCAGGCTCGCAAAACATTAAGCAATGGTTTTACCCATAAAAACAGCCAAGCGCAGCGTATCCTTATTGGGTATGGGTAAAAGGGAATTGCGGATATCGAAGGAATGAAATGTGTGAAATAAATCAAATAAGTGCCGTCTTGCCGTCGCTGTGCGAAAGGCAGCGGTGCTTATGGTATGTGCAAGAGATAGCTATTCATTAGCTTATCGTTGGCATCATTTTATTTAATTGTTATTCAGATTGTCTTTACCGTGAAGCTCTTGCAGATATGATTTATGGAACTAAATGTAATGACTGAGATATACCTTATTACCTGTTCGAATGCTAGAACTTTGTATTATTGATCTGGTATAGTTTTAAGGTTTAATTATTTGAAGATGGATTGATAGTTTCTAGTTTTGAGAAATTGCCCAAATGCAAAGAATGCTTCATCTAACTGTTTTATGCTATTTATGTTTTGCGACTTTATAAAAGGTAGATAGTTTTCAAAATAGAATTGTTGTTTAGCTTTATCGCTTATTGTGTTATCTATGTTATTCCAGTCTTGATCATGTATAAATAAATATGCACGGTGAATGTGCTGGTCGTAAATTGGATATTCTTTAGGTTTAATGATGTGTAGTAAAAATATCTTCCACACTGAACTCACGTTTTGAAAGTCTCTTTTGAAGGCTTCTAGATTTAGATTATCGCTTTTTTTATAATTATTGATTAAAGTAAGTTTGGCTATAATCTTATGGTCTAATGATTTCTGTTTTAAAATACTTAACTCCATTCCATTCTTCCATTTATATAAATTTTGGATGTCTTGTATTTTATATGACTCTTTAACAATTGCTTTACTGTAAACTGCTTCATTTGCATAAGAATAAAACCGAGACCAGGAATACACGAAATCTTTTAAGTCCGCAGGTGTATCTTTTTTTAATGCAACTAGATTCATATACTATTTATCTTGATGGCTTAAAAGCAATTGTTTAAGCTGATCTTCCTGGATTAATTTTAAAACATGATATGAGGAAATATGTGTTATTACATCCATAGGCTGGATTTCTTTAGAATAAAAACTGCAATTCTCACCGTAGATTGTGAAATCTAATTCCTCATGTGATAAGATTTTAAGGACGTCGTCAATAGTTACGTTAATAGTTCTCGAAATATCTACAGCTGTTTTTTTTCTGAAATAGTCTTTTTGAAATGTTTTAAGGCCACTGGTTTGCCTTTCAAAGAGTGTTATTAAGGGTATTGGAGCTTCTCTATGCAGAGGTATGTCTACTATTTTTGCTGTGGTGCTGTCAACATATAGGTAAACCCTAAAATCAAAAGTTTTTAAAAATCGCTTTAATATATTTCTTGATATGTTGGCTTGATCAACTAATTGTGAAACAATCATAATTCTCCTATTTATACTAAATGCTATGATTTTTAATTATAAATCTGTATGATTAATATTAATGCTTTTTAGATCAACGTTACTCATAAACTCCAGACGGATGCTTCTAGATGCTTGTAAAAGTAACTGTCCTAATTTCTGGGACAAATGACTTGTAATGTCGTAACGTTCATAATACAACAATCTATAGGTTGTAAAGTGGTTTGACCCCTTAAATAGTTTGTTTAATCAAACTCATTATATATTCTAGATCTTTAGTGCTCTTTACAATGGTTTCATAGTCACCGTTGCCCCAATGACCTGTATTAGATACGTCTCGCATAATGCCCTTCGGATCATCTAATGTACCTTTTGTGAGATTGATAAAAATCTTTAGTCCTTTTTTGAGTATAACTATATCTGATAGGTTTCTATCCTTTTTAAAAGCTATGTATAGTTTATTTGCTTTCACCTCAATATCATCAGCTAAATTCAATATGGCTTCTTTGTAACTCTCATAAAGTTCAACGACATCATCTGGTTTGCCACTTAAGTGATCTTCTTCTGTATAAACTTTAATTTCCTTGTTTACGATTTCTAATTGAGCGTTGGTAGAAGTTATAGGTTTAATGCTTTCAGCAGATTTACTTTTCTTAATTTGATTTAGACTGATAAGATTATTCTCATATCTCTTTACTTCCCATAACTCTATTGCAATGTCTTTGAAATTTGTCGCTGTCTTTTGGTTTTCTGTAAACCCTGTGGAAACAAACACTACTCTTGTTTGACTCCAATCTACATCATTTCGTTTTATACTTTTCTTCAATGTCTCATTATACTCTACTATAAAGTCTGCTTTGTTTTCCAACATCAAACTTAAGTAGGTAAAACCCTGGTCAACAACACTGATATTTTTGCTTCGCTTGTATTCAATGATTATAAAAGCATTGGAGCGAGTATCGTAAGCTAGTGTATCGATACGTTTATTCTTAATGGCAAATTCTGATTTCACCAATTGTAGATCCATGAACGTCCCTAAATTGCTTTCAAAAATAGATTGTATCTCCTTTTCTAATTTAAAAGGCTTTTCCTTAAGTATGTGAACTGATTCTTTTGATTTTAGTTGGTATAAGTGCATAAACCTATTTTATCGATCTTATTATCTTTATAGTTGACCGCCCACTCCTTTAAACTTCTCTACAAACGAGGCGATCTTTTGAAATACAGTTTGTTTTTTGGTTAGGTATTGAGGATTTAATGGGCTCATTTTTGGCAAAATTGAATTCAGCTCTGTACCGTTTTCACTAGCGTATTCACGTTTTAGTGATGTAGTGATGTAACGTTTTGCTTCTTCTTCATTGAGATTTTCATCTTTGATTAATTCAGTTGCTTCTTTCTTTTGTCTGGTTTGTGCGTAGGCAAAGAATGCATCTATGATTGTTGCTTTTTCTTTGATATTATCTAGGTCAGTTTCGTTAATAAAATCAACAACTAATCCTTCTTTAGCTCGATTCCCAACGCTCGCACGTATGACACGTCTAATCTCTTCAACCAATTCTGACTTATCCTTAGTCTTTTTGTTATTATCAAAAATTAGTTCTAGAATGTAATCTAGATTGATTTCTTGCGATTTCAATAAATCTATCTCAAATACTACTTCATCCCAATCAATATCTGATTCCTCTGCTTCATTGCCTTTTTTCTCTCTTCGTAACCAATCGCGTATATCGTTATAGGTGGAGCGGTAATCTTGTACGGTTCTTTCTGTTGGGATTTCAATATCGCGCATACTATCGATATCTTCATCTGTCAAAAAATGCTCTTCTTTGAATTGTTCAAGTGCTTCTGCATCTGAGGTATCGATGCTTTGTAGGGCTTTTAAGTGATTGAACTCATCATAGTTCTGTAATATGTTTTCTACTCTTAAGTATTCTCCAAATAGCTTTGTAAACTCTTTTTTATCCTTCTCGGTTACAATCTCATCTGGATTAGGGAACTTTTCTTTAAGGTCATTTATTACCTCTATATAACCACGGCGTGCTGTGCCTGTTGCAATGTCGGTAAATCCTTCTAGGTATTCTTTATAGCTTTTTTCTAATACTACATTTTTGGTACTGCTATCACCAAATAGAGTGATCGCATCTATAGTGGCTTTTTCTAAATCTCTAAAGGTGACAATATTCCCAAAGGTCTTCGTAGCATCATAAATACGGTTGGTACGTGAGAATGCTTGTATCAATCCATGATAGCGTAAGTTCTTATCTACAAATAAGGTATTTAATGTAGGTGCATCAAAACCTGTAAGAAACATACCTACTACGATTAATAAATCTACTTCTTTGCTCTTTACACGCTTTGCCAAATCACGGTAATAGTCTTGAAAGCCTTTGCTGTCAATACCGTAATTCATGTTGAAAGCCGCATTGTAATCGTCTATAGCACTGGATAAAAATTCTTTGGCACTGGTATCCATTGCGGTAGGCTCAAAGGTTTCATCTTGTATTTCTCCTATGGCACCTTGTTCCTCATTTGCTGCAAAAGAAAAGATTGTGGCTATCTTTAAAGGCTTCTCGCTATCTTTTTGGAGCTTGCTCAACTCCTCATAATATAATTTGGCGGCATCCACACTACTTACAGCAAACATGGCGTTAAAACCGCTGTTAGAGCCTTTTGTACGATGTGTCTTTTGTCTAAAGTGTTTAAGAATATATTGAGATATTTCTTTAATACGTACTGGATGTAAAAGTGCCTTTTTATTCTCGGCTGCAGATAGCTTTTTTAAATCTTGCTCAGTTTCAAGGCCTTTAAACGTAGGGCGTACATCATTATAATCTACCTTAAACTTTAGTACTTTTTCATCTCTTATCGCATCTGTAATTACGTATGAATGTAATTCTCTACCGAAAACGCTTGCTGTCGTTTCAGATCCCAACGCATTTTCAGGGAAAATAGGTGTTCCCGTAAACCCAAACTGATAGTACTTTTTAAACTTCTTTTTTAAGTTCTTTTGAGCTTCACCAAATTGTGAGCGGTGCGCTTCATCAAAGATGAAGACCACCTGCTTGTCGTAAATAGCTAGATTATTCTCTCCTTTCATTAAGTTGTTCAACTTTTGAATGGTGGTGACTATAATCTTATTATCAGTTTTATCGATGTTTCTTTTTAATCCTGCGGTACTGTCTGAACCGTTTACGCTATCTGGCGAAAACCGTTGGTACTCTTTCATGGTTTGATAATCTAGATCCTTACGATCTACCACAAAGAATACTTTGTCCACGAAATCAAGTTTGGTAGCTAATTTTGCAGCTTTAAAACTAGTAAGTGTTTTCCCTGAGCCAGTTGTATGCCATATAAAACCGCCACTTTCTGTACTTGCCCAGTTCTTTGCATTGTAAGAGCTTTCTATCTTCCATAACATACGCTCTGTGGCTGCAATTTGATAAGGTCGCATCACAAGTAGTGTATTACTTATATCAAAAACGGAATAGGTTAGCAATACATTCAACAATGTACGCTTGTCAAAAAATGTAGTAGTAAAATCTTTAATGTCTTTGATTAATGAATTATCTGCCTTTGCCCAATTCATGGTAAAGTCAAAGCTGTTTTTACTACGCTCTACAGTATTCGCAAAGTAACGGCTGTCTGTGCCATTAGAAATGACAAAGATTTGCAGGTATTTAAATAATGAATTCTCTGTATTAAAACTCTCTTTAGTATAGCGGTGTACCTGATTAAAAGCCTCACGTATGGCAACGCCACGTTTTTTAAGCTCTACTTGTACGAGTGGCAACCCATTTACTAGAATGGTGACATCATAACGATTTGCACTAGTGCCTGTTTGCTCAAATTGAGAAATGACCTGTACTTTATTACGTATGACATTCTTTTTATCTACCAGATAGATGTTTTGAATATGCCCATCATCAAAAACAAAATCATGGATATAGTTATCGTGTAATTTTCTAGTTTTATCTACCAAGTTATCACTAGGCTTATCTAGATATTCTAGTACAAAGCGTTCCCATTCTTTATTTGTAAACTGCATGTCATTGAGCTGTTGCAGTTGTATGCGCACATTTGCCAGCATAGTGCTTTGAGTCCTAAGATGCGGCACGTACTCATAGCCTTGATGTACTAAATCCTGTACCAGTTCCTTCTCCTGATCTGCCTCTGACTGATAGCTGCCAGGCGTTTCATTAGCTTGTGCAAACTTGGTGTATTTATCTAATACAATAAAATTGTTGCTTTCTGCTACGGTTTTATACTGCTTCATTTTGTTGTATGAGTTCTGAGAATTTATAATTACTCTCTAAATATTTAACCAATTCAATTAACTTACCTCTATCATTTTCTTGAAGTTCGCCAATTTCTTCACCAGCATGAGCAGAATGACTTGATAGATTCAAAAGGCGATTTAAATGAGGGTCAGGCTCACCATTTACTTTTGGTAACAAATGCTCCCATCTAGATCGACCCAAAAAAGTAGCTGTTTTTTCCAAGATATTTCTTAAGAAATTAAGATGATATTTTTTTAATAGGTTGGGTGTGTTTTTAATGGTTTGAATTTCCCTTAGAAGTTGTAAGTGATATGAAAAAGGAGTTTTTCTTCCCAATACATTCAAATCATATCTACCATCTTCATATTTATTAAAGATGTATCTCAAGGAATGCTTATCTACGTGATAAATCCATTTTTCAATATCTGGAGTTTCTTGTTTGCTAATAAAATTAGGGTTTAGAATGTTAGTATTTAGCTCATTAGAGATAACATTGTAAAACAAAGGATTGTGCGTTGAAATAATAAACTTAAGATTAGATTCACTCCTTTTTACTAATTTCGATATAATCACTGCTAATTCTATAAGGTGATTGTCATCAAGTGAGCTTACAGGGTCGTCTATAAAAATATATTCTAAATGCTCAAAAATGTCGGTAGAGCGATTACTTAAATCAGCTTCATTTAAAATTTGTATAATTTCTTCCAGTAAACTAAAGAATACACACCAAATAAAATTACTTTCTTCTCCTTTTGAAATTTTTATGTTGTTTTCATTGCTATCACCTCCTGCAGTAAAAGAAAATGAAACTTCCGAAAAATCTTCATTAAATATTGGAGTTATTTTATCACTGGTATAGCGTTGAAAGTTAGTTGCAATATTATTATCTAACCCTTGATCTTTTAGAAACGGTAAAGCTAGATTTGTAAAGCCATTAGGTCGTATTATTAATTTCCTGTTAGTATCAGCATCTAAATCATTATCCCAATAGAATAGGTCTTCTGTAAATGCATTATAATACATGATTTTAATTCCAGAAGGCTCCTGCTCATCTTCATCTTCTCCAGTATCTTTAGGGTCTATTAATAATCTAAATTCACGGGATAAACGTGTTTTTCCTGTTCCGTTAAAGGCATAAAGGAGCTGTATCTTTTTATTTGCATCTCTCAACTCTTCAGCAATTTTGTCTAATGTCTTACTCATAAACTTATGCTTCTACTATAACATTAGGGAACGTTAATAATTTATTTCTATAATATTCATACTGCTTATTGCGCAACTCTATTTCTTTAGGTAATCCTTCGCTTATAGAAGTGGTAAGTACATCAAATTTATCTAAGATGTTGACGATGCGTTCTTGTTCCTCAAATGAAGGGATTGGTATGATTGCTTTTCCTAATCCAGCAGCATTGATAGCTGAAATTTTACCAGTACGAATATGTTTTTTAATTTGGTCATGAAATTGTCTAGTACGGGTGAAGTAAGCGACGTATTTTGGGTTTAAATCACTTTTGTAATAAAAACAAGCATCATGAATAACAGCGCCTTCTTCACCTAACCAAGCTGTTCCTTGTCCAATATCTTCAATGGTTTCTCCTGCAGCCACTAATACAACATCACCTTTTTGGGCTCTCCTTAGGTTTTTCTTTTCTACGAGTTCCTTGCTGACGAATGATTTTGTTTTATCCGCCCAAGTATCGTAATGCGTATACATTTCACCATAGTGAATACATGGAACCCCTTCATCGATCATATCGGTTTTTACAAATCGTTTGCCTCTTATAAATTCACCAACACTCTCATCACCCATGGGTAAATGTTTTACCTCGCTTTCGCGAAAGCGTAATAATTGCTCTCTATAATAACTGTATTGTTTTTTACGTGCCGTAAGTTCTGTAGTAAGTTCTGTAGTAAGTTCTGTAAAGGTGTCTAGTATGTGAACAATTTCTTTTTGGATTGCGAGTGATTTCTCTGGGTCATCTGGGCATGGGATCGGGATTGGGATATTGATTAATTGACCTTTGGTTAGTTTTGCCCTACCACCACCTGACAAAAAAGGAATAAAATTTACAATTTGTAAATAGTGATACAAAAACTTAGTAGTTATCTCATTTTTTCCTTTGATAACATGTATATGATTATTAGCCCAAAACTTACCGACAGCATATTGTATTGAGTAATTTTCTAGACTTTTAGAACCATCTTCAGCAATTAATATAAATTTACCGTCGTGTGTAAATCCCTCAACGTAATCTTGAATATTATTTGCACCATAATATGGTATTTCTCCAGCGATTCTTAATGATGCTTTTACAGGTTTTCTACCGCTATTTGCAATCTCTATAAAATTAATATCGCCAATAGTCGTCCATGCTAGATCAACACCATCCAATAATTTTTCTAACTCGCTCATCCTTCAATTTCTTTTACGATGGTATCAATATCGGCACGTAACTTATCAATTTTTTTAACCGTGAAGGCGACTTCCTTATTTAGCGCTGTAATATCTATTTTTTCACGTGTGTCCCTGGCTTCTACATAGCTACTTACGGAAAGGTTGTAATCGTTTTCTTCTATTACCGTATTATCTATGGTAATAGCGATGTGTGGCACTTCTTCTTTAGTATCAAATAGTCGCATGATATGCGCTACGTGATCTTTATGTAGTACGTTGTTATTAGTTTCTTTTTTAAAGAACTCTTCACTTGTAGCGTCTATGAATTGGGTTTTATTTTCGGTTTTACTTTTAGAAAGTACTAAAAGTGTAACGGCTATTGAGGTTCCAAAAAATAGATTAGGAGCTAGCGAAATGATCGTTTCTACATAATTATTATCTACTAGGTACTTTCTTATTTTCTGTTCGACACCACCACGGTAAAAGATACCAGGGAAGCATACTAACGCTGCTCGACCTTTAGGCGATAGGTAGCTTAAGGAATGAAGTACAAAGGCAAAATCTGCTTTAGACTTAGGCGCTAATACGCCTGCAGGAGCAAAACGGTCATCATTAATGAGTGTAGGGTCATCGCTACCTTTCCATCTTACAGAGTAAGGTGGGTTGGATACAATCGCATCAAAAGGTTTATCATTTCCTAATTGTGGGTCTTCTAAAGTGTCACCCAGTACGATATGAAACTTATCATAGTTAATATTGTGCAAAAACATATTCATACGTGCTAGGTTGTAGGTGGTATGATTGATCTCTTGCCCATAAAAGCCATCTTCTATGATGTGGCTATCAAAATGTTTTTTGGCCTGTAATAATAAAGAGCCAGAGCCTGCTGCTGGATCATAAATTTTATTGACCTTTTCCTGCTTGTGCATGGCTAGCTGTGCAATGAGCATAGAAACACTTGGAGGAGTAAAAAACTCACCACCAGACTTACCTGCGTTTGCTGCATAATTAGAAATAAGAAACTCATAAGCATCGCCAAAGAAGTCTATTTCACTATCTTCAAACTCACCTTCTAATTTTAAGCCTTCTACACCTTTAAGTACTTTTCTAAGGCGGTCGTTCTTATTTTCTACGGTGTTTCCTAGTCGGTTACTCGTGGTATCAAAATCTGCAAACAATCCTTTGATATCTTGCTCAGATGGATAGCCATTTGCACTGCTTTCTATGGCAGTGAATATAGCCGCAAGGTCTGTGTTAAGATTTTCGTTATCGTTAGCATTTTTAGAAACGTTCGAGAATAGCTGGCTAGGGTAGATGAAGTAGCCTTTAGTCTTAACAGCATCTTCTTTAATTTCTTTTGTGATGACACTATCTTTCAAATTAGCATAATCGATACTATCATCACCAGCTTCAATATAATTAGTGAAGTTCTCACTTATAAAGCGGTAGAAAAGTGTGCCTAATACAAAGTGTTTAAAATCCCATCCATCTACAGAACCACGTACATCGTTCGCTATTTTCCATATTTGTGATTGTAATTCGGCTCTCTGGTTATTGTTTGACATCAATTGGTTTTATGAAATTATTTTCTTAGAACTGAAACTTACTGTTCAAATATTCTCGAAGTGGTTAAAAATATAAATGTTTTGATTGGTATCCTTTAGATTGTAGGGTAAATAAAAACCCAGAATAACCGATGGGTTAAACTGGGTTTGTTAAGTTGGTTAATTTAAGCTTTCGCGAAAGCGGTAAGATTTCAAGTTTGCTCTACACTGATTCTGTATCTATTTGTAGATTAATAATCATTCTTATTGTAACCGTACATGATGTTATAATACTCCAAATAGCTGTTTATTATCTCGTATTCCTCATCTTTAATTGAGAAGAAGTAAGGCAGTACTTTCTTGACTGTAACTGTTTCTTTAAGGATTGCATCAATATAAGGTGCGAAGGCATGCGAAATTTCTATCTCGGATTTTACTTTAAGTGCCTGAATGACGCTTTCTATAATTCTTTTTGTAACTACAAGTTTGCTTTCACTTTTTCCTCTTTTATTGGAATCATCTTTATTGTGCATTCTAATGCGTGAAATATACATGTCTTGAAGTTCGTCGAGAAATTTTAAGGCATAGTTGCGCTCGTCTGCAATAGTTTTTTCAATAAATACTAATCGATTGGGTGATATGGGGTCGAACTCAAAGAACTTACTCAGTTTAGGAGTGGCTTTCTTTTTAAAGAATATTTCAACATATTCAATGATTGTTTGAAGATCATATATTTTTAATGCTCTAAATAAATCTAAATCGTCAAATCTCAATGTTGCTGGAGCAATCTTATGGTTGTATCTAAATTGGGATAAAAAATCATTAAAAGAGAGCAATAGATTATCACTCTCTGATTCGCTGTCTTCTTTTTCTTTTATTGTTTCTTCTGTATTATTCTTATTATTATTCTTTTCTATATAGTTGTCAACCAATGGTAGTAAGAATTCAGATAACTGTTTGTTTAGATCATACGGCAGTTGACCGTTTTCTGACAACTGATAAATCTTAGGTAGTAATTCTACTATTTGAGGGTAATGTACTTTGAAATAAGTAATTCTGGGCATTCCTTTTACTTCGGTTGAAATCATTCCTAATCCTATAAACTTCTTGACGATTGTGTTCAAGGAACTTCTTTTGATACCTGTTTCATTTCTAATGGTCTCTGCGCTATGGAAGAACTCTTTACGTTTCTTAAAAGCCATTCCCTTTACCATCATGTATTCAAAAAACACTACTTCTTCACAGTTGAAGAAGTCGTAATTATAGCGATTGAGTTTAAGAATATTAATCGCTAATGGGTGATTGTCTTTTTTGTTCTGTTTTGACATTGCAGGTACTTTTAATTGTGAACGGCTCTTTAATGATACTCCATAAGTCCTTATAGTCGAAATATACTGCTTTCGCGAAAGCGATATTATCCACCTACTAACTGGCTATATGAACACGGCTTTCAAGGTCTCTCATTTGCTGGTGGATGCTCTCTTCCATCCAGTAATCAGGCTTTAGAGATGGTGCAATCCCTATTGCTTTTTCCAGCTCTTCTTCCATTATCGCCTTCACTGCATTAGCATAGTGTAAGGTTGTGCAAATACTATCATGAATAGAGAATATAGGAGCATTGGGATGCTCTCTGGATATACGTTTTGCAATCACATTTAATAAAAGGTAACTCTCTATACTTTGAAGGAGAATGGCTAGGTCTGCCTTGTTATTCTTTTTGACCGCACTAAATACCTTATACACCGTAGGGAAATGCTTTTTAAATACTCTTTTTGCCGCTGCATCTGGTTGAGAAATAAACCTATTGGATGAGAAGAATAACTTCAACACCTCTGTTTTCACCTTATTTCTATCCGAGTAATCATTTGTTATTTCTGCTGAAAATAGCTTACCCAGGTACTCATAGAACTCTCCATTAGTTACTAATTCAATATAATGGATAACATCCCTATTTAAAGGGGATACGGGCTGATCCAATAACATAATGTAGGTAGATTTATCATTTAGTTTTATATCATTTATATTTATTCTATTATCATTATCTATCTCTTTATATAGTATTTCCTCTTTATTATCCACCCTATTATCTTGAAAAGAAGAACTAGCGCAATTTCTGCCCGCATTTTCCGAAGGGGTAAAAGTCTTTAACGTTTGTTGCAATTTTTTGCCAAAGTCAATTTGAAGTGCTGTTTTTGGCTTGGTTGTTCGTTTAAGTCTAAATGGATTAGAAAGTAGGAGCGTTGCTAAATATGGCTGGCTGTTTTTAATGTCAATCGACACCAAATTTTCTCCATCATAGGTTAGAGCATTACGCATCAAACTGGGCATGTTAGTCAGGTTTGTGTGCAATCGATATACGTTTTGATCCTGGCCATGAGAAAAGTCTTGATTTCTCATACGTTCCAATACAAGAGATGAAAACTTATATTGTTTATCTGGACATTTAAAGCGTTTTTCTCGATTGTCGTAATCCTGAAGATCTGGAAATTCAGTTTTTAAGTTGTAATTGAGGTTGATGTATTGCTCCACCAGCTCTGCGTTAATCTTTAAATTATTGTTGAGCCATTTCGTTATGTAATGCAAGTGATCGGTATAACCATTTCTATTCACTTCAAGTCTTTTAAGCTTATTTCTAAACTCCTTTCTAAGATTGGTAAAAGGAATGGCAACAGTATTATATTCAACGGTAAACTTGTATCCCTTAGATCGCTCTCCTACTATATATTGGTGGTTAACCACTATTACACCACAATCGCACAAATAATCAACACAAACTTTATATTCTGTTATAACACTTTGAAGCTTCTTAGAATGCAATGGAACATACTCTTCCTCATAGCGATCTTTATTGTACTGTTTAGACATCAAGATTAATGAACAGATATATGCACATTTGTCAACGGCATTAGGAACGGCTATAGGGTGTTCAGACGTAAGCTGAAACAGGTCCAAGTTCTGTGGTAAGTAAAGTTTCATTATCCTACTTTATTATCGTTAAGAATCTTTTCAATTTCTTTACGATCGTAGAATATAGTCTCTCCAATACGTGTGTAAGGTATTGTGCCGTTGACTCTATAGTTCTGCAATGTTCCAGAAGATATATTGAGCATCTTCTTAACTTGAGCACTTTTAAGCCATTCACTGGTATTAGACTTACCTTCAAGAAGGTTTGAGATTTGACTGATGATTTCCTGCTTTAGAGAGGCTAAATCATCTTTGGTAATTACTTCAATGTGCATAATGTATTGTATTAGTTTGTATGGCGTTTATTGATCTTAGTTTACCCTACTAAATTAATACATTATGCTGTAATTCAGAATCTTACTTGTTAACAATAAATCGTTTTTGTCAACTTAATACACCTGTTAAGAGGGCTATTAGTATTGTTAATAAACTCATTTTGATTACTTATCCTGCCTGTTTCTGACTTACCTTATTATTGGTTGCTAACCTTGCTCTTAAAAAGTTCATATCACTACTAACTTTCTTGTCTAAGATCTTAGCATAATGCTGAGTTGTTTTTAACGAAGTATGACCAAGCATCTTACTTACTGATTCAATAGCTACACCGTTATTTAATGTTATTGTAGTGGCAAAAGTGTGTCGGGCAAGGTGAGTGGTTAGATTTTTAGTGATGCCGCATAAATCTGCTATTTCCTTTAGGTAGGCATTGGACTTCTGATTACTCAACACCGGCAACAATAAACCAGCATTATTTGCTACTGGATCATTCTTGTACTTCTCAATAATTTGAAGCGGTATTTCTAGTAAAGGAATATTGGTTTTGACTTTTGTTTTGTTGCGATTGGTGTTGATCCATTTACCACCATCAATACCAGTAACTACATGATCTGGTTTAAGCTTCTTTACATCTGTATAGGCAAAGCCAGTGAAGCAGCAAAAAATAAATATGTCTCTGACCAACTCTAAACGTGGTGTATGCATTTCTTTATTGAGCATTACTTCGATTTCTTCTTCAGTAAGAAACTCTCTTTCCACATTCTTAAGCTGTACTTTGTAATTAAGAAACGGATCAAACTGAATCCAGTTGTTTGCTAATGCTATGCGAACTATCTTTTTGAAGTTCTTCATGTATTTGACCGTGCTGTTATTAGCGCACTTACGCACGCTACGCAGATAGAAATCGAAGTCAGTTATAAATTGATAGTCAATTTTCTTAAGCTCCACATCACTTACATTATAGGTATGAGCCATAAAGCTTTCTAAATGGCGGTAGACCGTTTCATAACGATCAAGAGTGCCTGCAGCAAAATCTTGTCCTACCAATGCTCTAACCTGGTCGTTATGGGTTTTGAATATCTGGAGTATCGTTTTGTCCTTAACCGTCTTTCCTAAATACTTATTCTTGATCTTTTCGGCTGTTACTAATTCATCGTTTTCAATCAGCTCTTTGTGATGCTGGTAGAGTTTTGAAGTGATGATATCTAAGTAGGCATTAAGCTCTCTTACATCATCTGTACGGCCAATCGCTTTGTTAGCGGCAGTACTCCACTTTTTAATTTCGATGCGTCTTTTGATGCTTACTTCCTTACGAGTTCCATCTACTGTAATTCTTAGGTAGATGGGTGCAAAACCTTTACTGTCTACCTTACTTTTCTTTAAGTAAAATAGGATTCCAAATGTTCTGTTCATTGTGGTGACCTTTAAAAGTTAATATAATTTACGACTTTTAAAAGGATCTTTTAAGTATGTAACTATCTATTATATAGATAATTATCAACAAAAAGGTGACCTTTTAAGAGATTTAAAAAGGGCACCTAATAGGTCACCAGCAGAATGCGTTTTAGTATGGATTTTGGGATATTGCTAGAAACAAAAAGTCCCATAAACGTACAGTTTACAGGACTTTGCTCATAATTGAATGAGAATCAGCGGAGAAGAAGGTTATTGAATCTTTTGATATAAATTTTCATAGATTCTACCAGTAATAGTCGATTAACGACTTTATTAGTGGTATTTGGTATCATTTGATACTTTCATATGTCAAGGAGTAGAACGATATTTGTCAACTAATTAGTCAACCAATCAAAAATCGCCCCATGACGCAAACCTTTTATTTAAAGAAACCAAAGTCAAACAAAGAAACACTTATTCTATTTTCCTGTTCCTTTAAGGAAGAGCAAAAGAAGTTTGTGTACTCAACTGGAGAAGTGATTCACCCTAAAGACTGGGATCAAAAAAATAAATCCCCTATCATAAATAGTAAAACGCCAGGAGTGCGATCAATACGTACGCAACTTAGCCGCTACTCTGAATGCTTCCATGAATCTTTAGCTGCTTCTAAGCTAATGCAAATTCAATTTACTTCTAGTGTGCTCAAAGATGCACTAGACCTCAAGTTTAAGAAAACGGTGAAAGGAAACAACGATTTTTTTGATACTTATGACAGGTTTATATTAGAAAAAATAAAAAACCAAGATTGGTCAGTATCTACAATAAAAAGGTATGGATACATGAAAAGCTTACTGCTAAGTTTTCAGAATGAACGAAACTTCAACCTGAACTTTGTAAATATCAATTCTTCTTTTATCTCAGAGTTTACTGATTTTTGTTTGACGGATAAAGGTCACATTAATAATACTTTCTCTAGGAACCTTGGACTTTTCAAAACTTTCATGATTTGGGCTTACAAAAACAGATTGACTTACAATGATGAGTTTAAAAATTTCAAAAGAAAAAAGCAAGTAATAACTAACCAGGTAGCCCTTACAAAAAAGGACATTGAACATCTACTTAATGCAAAATGTAAATCAAAGTCATTAGAACGTGTAAGAGATGTATTTGTGTTTTCTTGTGTTACAGGTTGTCGATTTGGAGAGTTGAAATTTATTTCAAAAAGTAGCATCTCAGGTGATACACTTTACTTGAAAGAAGAAAAAGGGTCTGAAAAAAAGGTAAGGGAAATTCCATTGGGAAAAATAGCGAGTTTTATTCTAAAAAAATATGATTTTGAACTTCCTCTTGTTGCAAACCAAAATCATAATGAATACATAAAAACAGTATTTCTCGATGCAGGGTTTACGCAAAAAGTTGAGAAGCTATCGGTAAGCGGGAAGACCGTTACCAGGAAAAAAATGAGTTTCTGGGAAAGAGTAAGTTCACATACAGCGCGTCGAACATTTATAACGATGATGAAAAGAGAAGGAAAGAGTGATAAACTTATCAGCAAAATTACTGGCCACTTAGACATGAAAACCTTGAATACTTACTATCAAGTAGATAGTGATGAAAAGAAAGAAGCTGTAGATCAGGTTTTTGATATTGATTTTAACATTTTAAAGAAAGTTTAGTGAGAAGTTATTACTTTAAAACACCAATCAAAACTGTCCAATCAAAGTTCAATCTCTCGTCTTCGGACTACGTGTGGAATATTGAAAAGAATTTGGATCATATCACAATTTTACCAGGAGGTAAGGACGAATTCTTAGATCCGACTCCAGAAGTATATTTGTCGTCACCCGTATTAAATATTTACTTTTTACCCAGTCGGATTTATGAGCTTGTAATTGATTTAAATATCAATTTTTTTGATACTAGAGAAATTCCATTTTCATTTAATTGTCTCGGAAGCCTCTATAAAAAGTATTTCGCAGATATGGTTTGGAAAGTATGCGATGAAAAAGCAGAAGTTTTTTATAAATACAACGAGTATTATGGTAAAGGTTTCAATGACGGAGTTCATAGTTTTCTAGATAAAACATTGTCTACTTATTTAGGTCAATCCAAAAATGAGTTTAAAAAGGTAGATGCAATCTGGAATTACGCTATTAAGAATTGGGGTGAATTAGTAGGCCCAACTTTTACCGAGGTTGAATTAAGCAACATCGTTGAAATAGATAATTTACTTATCGATGAGCTATTTCCATGTGCAGAAAAAGAAGGGTTTGTTAATGGAACGGTATATGCTGCTTGGAGTTATATTTTGAAAAACCAACTTGATTTCGAACCTTATGCCTTTGAATTCTTTGAAGATAATCATCAAAAATATCCAATGATTGATCCTCTTTTAAATAAACCAAAAGTTGAGGGGGAAACGGAATTTGGTAAAGTAGAAGATTTAGCCCCAAAAATGTCAGTATTTCAAATTGGATTATACCTTAATTACGTAGGTAAAAGTGTTTCTAAAACAAATCGTAAAATAATTAGTGATCTTTTGTTTAAAAATGGTCATAATGGAAATGCTGATACGATTTACAAATTCACGAAACTTAATGCAACTGTTACCAGACGGTCTGCGAAGAATAATCGAAGATTATTTATCAAAGATATTTATAATGTGAGAGCAGTGCTCAAATTAGAAGATCGAGATACTACCATGGCAGATGAGGATTTGGAATTTTTAAAACGACAATGTTAAGTTTTGATACCCTTTTTTAAAATAGATACCCTTTTTAGATACTAGTAATACCAGTTTACACTTTAGTTTTTGTTAGAATTTTGGCTTCAATAATCGGACGCCGATAATTCTAAATCTTGGCGTCATAAACTGATACCATGTCAAAACCTATCATTCAGATAAAAGAACTCCGAATTGAGAATCTTTCTGCAGATCAATTGTTCTCTAAAATAGAGGAAATAGTTGATGCAAAAATCCAAGCTACTCTTAATAAAAAAGGTCAACCTGATCATAAATCTTTACAACAACTCGCAGCAGCCAATCCGGTATGTGTAGGAACTCTGCGCAACTATATTAAGTCGGGTAGATTAAAAGCTTTTAAAATAGGGGATAGAGTCTTTGTCAAGAACGAAGATTTTGAAAAAGCTATGTCAGAAGTTAAATCCAAGAAATATAAAAGGTAGTTGCAAGTTTTAATTGACTAGGGTATAATCTATTAATATTCTTTCTAGTAGTAACTCTAATTCCTAAATCTCTAATATTAATTACATGAAAAATCTAAAAAAGGATGGCTATTGGTTTCCACATTATTCCAATACGAAAAACGAACCGCTAATAGCTCGAATGAGAATGATTTTAGGTGCCGAAGCTTATGGTATTTATATTATGATACTAGAGCTAATGAGAGACGAGGAAGAATATAAACTGAATTCTTCCTATGAAGTAATTGCATATAACTTAAATCTCCAAAATCATGACATTGTAAAGAAGGTGATTGAGGATTTTGGTTTGTTTGAATTTGAAAATGATTCATTAATTGTTTCAAAACGGCTAAATAAGTTGATGTCTGGATATGACAAGACAATAATCGATTCTCAAATAAACGGGTACAAGAGTGCTCTAATCAAGCATAGAGATTATACTAAAGTCGATTTGAAGAGCCTCCCAAACAAAGAAATCCAAAGAATTTATCAAAAAGAATTTTTAGACATACCTCCTAAAATGTTAGACGTTGTCAAGACCTCTGGAAAGGTCTTTAAAAGCTCTTTCAACAAAGAGAGTATAGGAGATGAAAGTATAGCAGATGAAAAAAAAATAAATTCTAATAAAATAGAAGATGATGTTGATTTTCAAATTCTTCTAAAAAGCTATTTTAATAAGTTGGCAAGTGACCAATCAAAAATTTATGAATTTGTATACGACATGAGAAATAATCTAACCTCAGAAAATTTTCCAAAAAGATTAGAAGGCTTTGTGCAAACCTTAAAGGAAAACGAGGTTGATTTAGATACATACGATCACTTTATTGAACTTTTTATAGACCATCAAAATCGTAATTATGGAACTTGAAAATCAATCTACTTTGGAAAACGAGGTGTTTATCTTAAAAATAGAAAGGTTATCAAAGCTCCGCCCTAGTAAATTCAAAGAATTGAGGGGGTCGTTCACCAAAATGAAAAATTTGAACGAAAACAAAAGGAATAATGGCAGAAAGATTATTATAAAACGCAATTCCAAATATGCTAGACTTAAAATCAAACCATCCCCTATTCAAATCTTAGATATTTGTGAAATGATCGAATATAAATATCCAACATTGAGTTTGGAAGAATTTCATTATGCTTTAAAACATGCACGATGGCGAACATTTGATGAGGAAGTAAATCACTATGGTTATTTCGATGCTACTTATATCGCAGATGTTTTGAAAGCCTATGGGAATTGGATTAAAAAAATAAGATGCCATTAAGGTTTAAAAGTTAGATCATGTAAAAGAGTTTGTTTTACGCACCTACGCACCTACGCACCTACGCACCGACGCACCGATTCACCGATTCACCGATTCACCGACTTACTGACTTACCGACTCACGGACAAATTTAATTTCAAACCAGAAATAAATAATAATAGCTTTAATTTTTGAGGAAGAGCAAGGTATGTTATACGTTACGCAAAACTATCTCAGCGATAGTTTTTTTGGCACGATAACCTATCGCATCTATCGATACCATAGCCTTGTTTTTCCACGTGAACTCGAAAAACTGAAACAATAAACTCTAATGTTTAATTAGGAAAAAAATTTAACTCATGTCAAAATCTAAAGGTGGAAGGCCTAGAATAAAATGTCAAAAAGAGGTGAGAAAAGTTAGAATCAATTTGAGTTTTAATCAAAATGAAAAAGAAGCTATTGATATGTTTTGCAAAAAATACAATCATATAAATCAATCAAAAGGAGCATTTTTAAGAGACGTGTTAATGGAAATAATTACATCGAACAAGGTTACCGTAGTTGAATATATCTCTCCTTATGATATCAATGAATTGAATAGAATAGGAGTAAATCTCAATCAGGTTTGTAAAAAAATTCAAACTTTCCCAAACTTGGGGCAAGCCGATCAACAAAGGATCTACCAAATAATTCATGATATTTCAAAAATTATATATGATCGCTAATATTACAACAGGCTCACAACTAGGTTCATTAATTGACTATCATGAAGATAAAATAAAGCAAAATAAGGCGTTAGTCTTTGCGGTCGGTAATACAGTTGGTAACAATGTGAATGAAGCTTACGGACCAGTAAAACTAATGATTGCAAATAATGCTAATCATAGTAATAGAAAGGATAAGATATTTCACGCAAGCATGAGCTTTGTTAAAAGTGACGAGCCTAAACTGAGTCATGAATCCATGAAAAAAATTGTAGAAATGTACTTGGATGGTCTAGGTTTTCCTGAAAATCTACCATACATCGGCTATCTTCATTACGATACTGACAATTTTCACCTACATATTGTTAGCACTACCGTTGATGCGTTTGGGAAGTCGTTTGGTCTTTCAAATAACTTTAGAAAAAGCCAGCGTATATCTCGAAAAATTGAAAATCATTTTGATCTATATAAGGTTTCCAGTATAAAAAAATGTGTAGTCCAGCCAGAATTAAAAAAAACGATTGCAAATGACGGTACAAATCATACATATATAGATAGAATAGTTCATGATCTACTTTACACTCAGAAGATATACTCTAACAAAAATTTGGCTAAAGAACTTTTAAAACATAACATAGTAATGCAAGAGGTTGTTGAGAAGAATTATTCTCTAGAAGAGCATAAAACAACTCATAAAGGGTTTGTATTTTATCTTGAATCACAAGCATATAAGAGAGGTTCAAGAGCCATACCGTCATCAAAGATCAAGAGTTTTCCTAGCAATGAAAAGAAACGACAATCTATTTATAAAGGCAACCGCCTTTTTAGAAATGATGTTAAGAATGATATTAAATTTATGATTATAAATGCGCTTAGAAAGTATGAGTCTATCGATACCACAGCATTTTGTCATGAACTGCACAGACAAGGTGTTAACGCAAACTTGAAAATCAATAAAAATCGTTTAGTTGGTTTAAGTTTTATTCATCAATCCTCCAAAATAAAGTTTAGCGGCGAGCAAATCGGTAAGACATTTACAGCATCGAATATCAATTCTCAATTAAACTTTGGAGGAAAAAACGAATTAAGTGAATTTGGAAAGGAGTCTTATAAAATTGAATTTATCACTTCTATAATCTCACATTTGTCAAGATCACAACAAATAAAAATCCTAGTCCTATGCGGGTATGAAATAATGATTGACAAGAATCGAACATTTATACATTCCCAAGCAGCAAATGATAAAAATTATCATGCCGTATTATTAAAACCTAGGACCACAGATCAATCCAATATCTTTAATTTCAGAAAATATAACAACTTGATACATTTAGATTCAAGCAAAATAAATTCAATGCTGGTCAACAGACAGCTGGTGGAAAAATTAGATTTTGATACGATAGGTGGAGATGCTTTAATACATAACCTTTCAGATAATATGAAAGCTATAGGTCATGAAAGTGATCTGACTTCAAACAAGGTCTTGACTAATATTATTAACATAAGTCATTTATCCAAAATTAATTCTACAGTTTCTAGTGATAGTGAAGTCGATGGAATTGATGAAGATTTGGACAACAGATCGAACAGAAAAAAGAAGAAAAAAGGTAGAGGTATATAATTAAAGTGCCAGAATGTCAATTACTGGAATTCCACTTTCGCGAAAGCGTAACAAGTTTAAATTCATTACAAGCATAATTCTTTACTACTTTAGAGAAATACTTTTACTCAGTAATCTTCATGGCATTATTCCAGACATCTGTACTTAAAAAATATCTTACTCAACAAGACGCAAACATACTATCCAAAGCCTATCGCAAGTACGCTAAGTACTTTTTAAATCCTGAAATACAGGAGAACATACGCACGAGCAACGAAGAGCAATTTCAGGCGACATTTCTTACCGAGTTGTTTGTAAACGTACTGGATTATACCATAAATCCTAGTCCCAAATACAATCTAACGACAGAGTACAAAAACGAAAAGAACAACCGCAAGGCAGATGGTGCCATCTTAAATGATGGCGCTACTGTTGCCGTGGTAGAACTTAAGGGAATAAATACTAGAGATCTAGAAAGCATACGCAAGCAGGCTTTTGATTATAAAGTAAATCACAAAGGATGTCGTTTTGTGATTACATCTAATTTTGAAAAGCTGCGACTCTATATAGATGATGCGACGGAGCAAGTTGCCTTTGACCTTTTCCAGCTTACTGAGGCAGATTTTTCACTGCTTTATTTATGCCTGCACAAAGACAATTTGCTCAAGACGATACCTCTTAAAATAAAGCAGGATTCGCTTATTGTAGAAGAGCAAATTACTAAAGATTTTTATAAAGATTACTCGCTCTTTAAACGCGAACTGTACCGCGATCTGGTCAAGAAAAACGGGAAGGTTCTAAAAGTTGCTTTACAAAATGACAGCAGTATTCCTGATGATGAAAACCACCAGAATGACTTAGAGCGACTAGAGAAAAATGTAAAACTCACGCTCTTTAAAAAGTCGCAGAAACTGATTGATCGTTTTCTGTTCATCTTTTTTGCTGAAGATCGTGGGCTGTTACAACCCAACTATACTTTAAAACGTCTTTCCGAATGGGATACCATACGCAAGTTAGATGTAGATGAGCCATTGTACGATCGATTTAAAAAGCATTTCAACTATCTAGATAAAGGTCGCAAGGGCGATGCAGAGAATAAAGAGATCTTTGCCTACAATGGTGGTCTATTTAAACCAGATTCTATTCTAGATCGTGTTTTAATAGATGATGAACTGCTCTACAAGCATACTAAGAAACTAGCGACCTACGATTTTGAAAGTCAAGTAGATGTCAATATTCTTGGGCATATTTTTGAAAACTCACTAAACGAGATAGAAAGTATTAATGCCGAAATAGAAGGCGGCGACTTTGATAAGCAAAAAAGCAAGCGCAAGAAAGATGGTGTTTTTTACACACCTAAATACATTACCAAATACATAGTAGAAAACACGGTAGGCAAACTATGTGATGAGAAAAAGGCGGCACTCGGTTTCCAGGAAGAAGAATATTTTAAAGGTCGTGGTACAGGAAGAAATAAGCGTAACGATAAAACCATACAGAAACTCGTAACCATTCTGGATGACTATCGCGACTGGCTCTTACAGATTACCATTTGCGATCCTGCCTGTGGGTCTGGCGCTTTCTTAAATCAGGCGCTGGATTTTTTGATTAAGGAGCATCAATACATAGACGAGCTCAAGACCAAAATTTTGGGTGGTGGCTTACAATTTCCAGATATAGAAAACACGATACTGGAGAATAACATTTACGGTGTAGATCTCAATGAGGAGTCTGTGGAGATTGCAAAACTCTCACTATGGCTGCGCACCGCACAACCACGTAGAAAGTTAAACGATCTGAGTAGTAATATAAAATGTGGTAACAGCTTGATAGATAGCAAGAGTATTGCTGGAGATAAAGCCTTTCATTGGGAGACCGCTTTCGCGAAAGTGTTTGAAAATGGAGGTTTTGATGTTGTGATTGGGAATCCGCCTTATGTTAGTCACGATAGAGTTGATCACCCTAAATACTTAAAAAAGCATTATTCTAGTTATCAATCCTTTGCAGATTTGTTTTGTTACTTCTACGAACTTGGAGTAGAAATAATTAAAGAAAATGGAAAATTATCTTACATAACTTCTAATTCTTTCTTGAAAGCAGATTACGGAAACCCTTTGAGAAAATATTTAATCTCTAATGGAAATATCACTCAATTAATCAATATTGAAGATGCCCAGATATTTTCAGATGCAGTAGTAAACTCAGTGATCCTTGTATTTACAAAATCATCTGACAAGTCCCAAAAAGCTATTATTGTTAATGCCAAATATGATATTAAAACTGATTTTTTACAATTCGTTTCAGAAAATCAATATGATTATAACCAAGAAGATTTAGACTCTCTTTCTTGGACACTAATAAGGCCAGAATATTTAAAGATTACCCAAAAGTTAAAAGGTAATCATCCAACATTAGAGGATTTACAAACGAAAATTAGACTTGGTATTGCTACTGGTTCTAATCAAGCATTTCTAATTGATGAGGATAAGAAGAACGAGTTAATAAATAAACATTATGGCAGTGCGGAGTTAATTCAACCTATTTTGAGAGGACGCGATATCCATAGGTATCATTATGAATTACCAAATCAATATATTTTACTTAGCAAAAACGGTATTGATATTCCAAAGGATTATCCGGCAGTTTATGAGCATTTAGAAAGTTTTGGCGAAAAATTTAAAGCTAGGGGCGCAAAAGGTCAGCATTGGACAAATTTAAGAGCGTGTTCTTTTTTTGAAGACTTCAAAGAAGAAAAAATAGTATGGATAGAACTAACAGATAGTGGTAGATTTAGTCTTTGCTCTGAGGAAATTTATTTATTAAATAGCGCCTATTTTTTACTACCACCAGATGGTATCTTATCTGGTTATTTACTTGCAATTCTAAATTCAAAAGCGATGAAGTTCTATCTTCATCAAATTGCAAACACCAGCGGAGTTGGCACCTTTAGATACTTTAATATTTATGTGAAAGAATTTCCAATTCCTAACACATCGCAAGACAATCAGAAAGTATTCGATATTAAATCTATTGACTTAAAGGAGAGTATTCTAAGCTTCAAAAAAATAAAAGGGACTTTTAAAAAATACTTTGAATCAAATTATTCTCTCTTAAAGGTTTCTCGCAAACTAGAAAACTGGCAAGATTTAGATTTTGGCGACTTTATCAAAGAGTTGAATAAAGCCATTAAAGCAACTAACAAGCAGCGCGATAAAGATGGTCTACCAGCTATTGCCACACTTACTAAAACAGATGCGTTTGAATGGCTCGATCTCTTTGAGCAAAACAAGAAAAAAGCACAAGACTTACAATTACAAATAAATACCATCGAGCAACAAATAGATGCTATGGTGTATGAATTGTATGGGTTGAGTGAGGATGAGATTAGGATTGTGGAAGGAAGTTGAAAACAGAAAATATGAGCACTACAGAAATAAAATCAATGAAATATGAGAGCTTTATGAATAGAGCTCATCGTTTAGATAGAAGAATCAGAAGGCCAAGTAAGGCAGAGTTTCAAAACCTCGTTAGGTTAGAAAATAAAAATGAGAATTACAGTAAGCTTTTGGACGGGCTAAAAGAGCGAATGGAAAAAGCTTGTGAGATATTCTTAAATCAAGATCCGCCTTATGATGAACAGGAACGCCTTAATGTGTTACGTAGTTTAATTGCTCAAGCAAAATCTTCCGAAGGGATATATGAGTGTGCAGCGAGAGGATTAGTAATGACCGAGCGTTTTAAATAGACCTAAATGAATAGAAGTGCAGTAGATACCATTAAAGGATATTATTATCAGTTTGATTTGACAATTTTAAAACTATTAGAATCTAAAAATTCTAATGATAGTGTGGTCATTGAAAACATTGAAGATATTGATTTGCATACGGCAACTGAGGCTACGGCTGTTCAGTGCAAGTATTATGCTAAAACCGAATACAATCATTCAGTAATAGCGCATCCCTTAAGACAGATGTTGAATCATTTCAATGAACTAAAAATTACGAAAGCTAAAAATGTTAGATATCATCTCTACGGTCACTACAATGGTGGGCAAGAAAAATTAAAACTTCCGCTTACAATAAAGTATTTAAAAAAGAATTTCTTGACTTTCAAAAAAGAAGATAAGAAAATTGAATTTCATAAGAATCTAGCTTTAACAGATACGGATCTTGAAAACTTCATTGGTTTTTTAAGTATTGATAATAATGCACTATCCTATAATGATCAGATAGAAAAATTAATAACTCTTTTACAAAATGAATTCAACTGTACTCTTGATGAGGCAAAAGATTATTTCTACAACAATTCCCTTCGGCTGGTAAAGGACTTATCTGTGATGCAAGATGTATCATCAAGAGAAATTACGCGTAAAGACTTCATCGAAGTCATAAACAAAAAGGAAGATTTATTTAACATCTGGTACGCAGGCTATTTAGGTCGATCAAAATTTCTGAAAAAGCTAAAAGCAGAACACTTTACTGACTTTAACATTGATCCATACGACCGATTTTTCTTGATTGGATGTGACTCATCGACCTACACCAGAAGCGAACTGAAAGAAATAATTCAACTTATTTCAAAAAACTGGAGTAAATTATCAAAAAGAGAACAAAAACCCTTTTGCCCTTACATTTACATTTCGGGAGTTTCTGAAACAGAAGTAATAGAATTAAAAAAGGAATTTTATCGTGAAGGTGTTATGTTTAGCGACGGCCATCCCTTTCTAGGTTCTGATTTTAGTGTAGACAACATTATGATTCGTCCAGATCATAACAACAAAATTCAAATCAAAATTATCAATGAGTTAAATCATCTAGATTCTATATTATACAGGTCTGCTGTGACAAAGCAAATTTTTCAGTTTTACACAGATATTCCGTTTTATGATAATGACTCAGAAAATCTAAAACATATTAAAGTACAACTACACAATATAAATGAGATAAAGAAAATCATATGATCAACAGCGAAGAAGAAAATAAATTGAATGCGGAAGTAATTTCAGTTTACCCAGACAAGGTAAGAATATCAGTTGATGATTTAGAAAGTTTTAAAATCGCAGGAGAAGCACTTAAGGTAGGGTCTTATGTAAGAATTTCTGATAATGAGAATTCTGTATTAATTGCCATTATTGAAAACTTCTCTATTGAGGTTACTGATGTTGGTTCTAGAAAATATATAATAGAAGCTAATCCTTTAGGTGTTATCAGTGGAGATAAGTTCACTCGCGGTGGAGATTCTATAGCAATACCACCTAAAAAAGTTGAACCTGCAAGAGAAGATGAGATCAAAAAGATTTATGAGCAATCCATTACAGCTGAAGATAATTTCACTTTTAGTATGTTGTCATCAAACCATAACATAAAAGTTCCTGTAAATGGAAATAAGTTTTTCAATAAACATATCGCAATAGTAGGCTCAACTGGATCAGGAAAATCACATACTCTGACAACAATACTCCAAAAAGCGGTTGCTACTAAATCAGGAGATTTCGCTTTAAATAATACTCACGTTGTAATATTTGACATTCACTCTGAATACAAGTCGGCTTTTCCTAATTCTAATCACATTTCGATTTCTAATTTGGCATTACCATATTGGCTTCTAAACAGTGAAGAACTCGATGAATTATTTTTAGAAAGCGGCGATAGGAATAACTACAATCAAGCATCTGTACTTCGAAATGTTGTGACTTTAAATAAAAAATACCACAATCCGAAAACTAAAAAAGTCTTCTTTGACAGCCCATTAAAATTTGATATTGACGAAGTAATTAACTGTCTAATTAACATTCAGAATGAGACAAGAAATTCGGATGAGCCTTTAGAGATTCAATTTGCATCAGGTCCAAAAACATTTGAAAATGAAACGGAGAAAACTCAAGAGTATTTTAAAGCGATATTCGACTTTTTGCCTACTCAAAGATCTGCTAAAGATAAAATAGGTATTAGTAAAGGTATATATGCTGACGGAACATTAGATAAGTTCATTTCTAGAATTCAAGAAAAGCGTGCTCAAGATAGACTTCAATTCTTATTTGGGGATGATGCAAAGAATTTAGATTTTAATGAATGCCTAAAAAGGTTTATTGGTTATACTGAAGATAGACAAAATGTAACAGTAATTGATTTAAGTGGCGTGCCTTTCGAAGTACTAAGTATAACCGTTTCATTAATTTCAAGACTGTTGTTTGAATACGGTTATTTTTATAAGAAATTGCGTTCAACCACTGGTAAAGATAAAGGGATTAATAATGATATACCGATTCTATTAGTCTACGAAGAGGCGCATAAATATGTTCCAACTAGCGACTTGGCTAGATATAGAGCTTCAAAAAATTCTATCGAAAGAATTGCAAAGGAAGGTAGGAAATATGGAGTTTCACTGTTACTTGCTAGCCAAAGACCTTCAGAGATTTCGGAAACTATATTTTCTCAATGCAACAACTTCATTGCTATGAGACTCACCAATCCCAATGATCAGAACTATGTGAAACGTCTTTTGCCTGATACTTTGGGGAATTTAATAAATAAGCTCCCAACACTAAGAGCTGGAGAAGGTCTCTTAATTGGCGAATCAATTGTACTACCTTCAATTATTCAAATGGAAAAATGTAAACTTCCACCATCTTCAAATGATATTCCATATTGGGAACTATGGAAGGAAGAGTGGAAGGACTTAGATTTTGATTCACTAAAAGAAGAGTGGTATAAATAATATTATTATTAAAAACTTTGAATCGTTTACAAACGAAACGGTCTATATCTGGAATAATGAAGGTATGGGAATGAGTGGTTTAGGAAGTCCTGAAATATCAAAACGTGAAACGGGAGATAAGGGAGAAGTTTTTATTCTTAAAAAATTGAAAGCAATAGGTTTTGATGGCTTCGTAACTCCTGGAAGTAAGTCTCCAGCTGATATTTTTGCTGTTAAAAGACGTCAAAATTATTACCATATAATGCTTATTCAGGTAAAAGCATCAAAAAATGTTAATTCAATTAAAAAGCTCACTGACAATCAAATTGAAAAATTAAATGAACTTGCAAAATTTGTAAAGGAGCGAATTAAAAAATCAGAATTGCTAAAAAATTATGGTAGTAGTTCTATTCTTATCAGTACAGGATATGCTGGTGTTCACAGTAACCAAGCAGGAGAAAATCTAAGGCATTTATTAAAACATACGGATAGATTTCATTTCATTAAAATAAAATTAGTTGGCGATAGCCTAAAAACAGCAAAGGAAAAAGCAGAAATAGCTCACAGCTTGAAAAAGTGATCCTATCGTCCAAAGTTTACAAACCACATAAAACAATCCCTATATATTTGAACCATTATTAATATTAAAACCCAAAATTATGGCAAAGTCAAGCGGATTAAAAAATGCACCAAGTACAACTGGAAAACCTTCTGGAAAAGGTAGAGGTAACGCAACGCCTAAATCAAGTCCAACAAGATCTGGAAACTCTAGTTCTAAAGTAAAAAAGTAAAACCTTATGGGTCGCAGTTCGTTTAGGACAGCGACCATTTTTGTAAGAATGACAGAAGAAGATTTTAAAATAGACAGGTTTCACGAAAGGTTCATTGGCAGCGTACCTTGGTGGTTTATTGCAGCTTGTATTATAAGTTACAATTTTAAATCCTTCAGGCGCTTTATGATTTATCTTTCTCATTATAGTTCTATTATTAATCTATGGGAAACACCTTCTAAAGAAATAAAGGACGAACAGATTATTGCTGGATTTTAACTTTTATTTCCTGATCGCATTCCTAAAAAGCTTCTATATCAAGTTACAGGATAACATTCTCGAACAACTTTTAATGAACGCTTTGGTAATTACTTTAAAGAAAACGACTTAGTAGGACGAAGAACTTTCACACTAGTAGAAACTTATAAGATTATAGAACATTGGTAAGGAGAAGGCAAATGGGGGCGATTACAAGCGGCAAAAAAGGAAATGCTTGCTGATGTTCTTCATAATAAGAAATACGAACGAACTGTCGATGAGTTTAGAAAGGCATTAGGAAAAAATAACTAAAAGCCCAATCTTATTAGTCCAAAGAAAATAAAGCAACTCAACAAACATATAGACATGACAGAAGAAAACCAGATTGAAAATCTTATGGGATATAAAGAATTTCAAACTGGTCTATTGTGGGTATTTGGCATATTGGTAGTACATCAGTTTTTTAGTAAGAATAAAGATATCTTGAACTTAGACAAACTATAGATAATTATATCCTCTCAATCCCATACCGATACCTAAACACACTCGTTCTGGTCACGCGATATTTTCCAATGATTGTTTCCCGACCTAAAGCGATCTTAACACCCAGATCTTTAAACGTAGATCTGCCTATGTTATCAGTACGACCCATTTTTACAAGCTCGTTGATGATGTCTTCGTCGGTTGGTTTCTTTTGTGAAGTAATAACCTCTGATTTTGAACAAGTTGAAGGCTTTTCATCTAACACAAACAGCATTCTATTCGAAATGAAAAAAGCTACGTTTGGTAAAGTTCTACTTGCAAGAACTATTGCTATAAGAATTGAAATAGATAATATTCCAGAACAAATTAATGAAGTCTTGGGTAGCGTAAAAGACTTTTCCAGTCCCTCCAATTTCGTAAGAAAATAACTATGTGAGATCTTTGCAACCCAGTTCCAAAACCATTCAGTTACCTTTGTACCGTGAAAATATTTACAGTCATATTATCCATCTACTTCTTGGCGCTCAACTTTGCGCCTTGTAGTGATACTCCACCCGATAGTAAGGATGCACCAATCGAATTTTCACAGGCTACAGATGCAGACCATGAACATCAAAGTAATGACCTTTGCTCACCTTTTTGTCAATGTCACTGCTGTCACGTTCATACAATCGATTTTGAACTAATGACTTTTGAGCCTATTCAAGACCCAATTTCAAATGAGGTTTTTGCTGTTTTCAAAGAGAACGGCAAAGATTTCCATTCTTCCCTTTTTCAGCCACCACGGGCATAATTCAGTTTTTATAGGATAGATATATCCCTATTTGAAGTTTTCCTGAATGGAAAGCTTGATGTTGTTTTTGCTTCCGCGAAAGCGTACACTCTTTTTCTAACTGAATTAATACCTGAATCCATGATCAACAGAATCATTGATTTTTCAATCAATAATAAATTTATTATTGGTCTACTCACACTGGCACTCGTAGGTGCCGGTATATGGAGTATGACCCAAGTTCCCATCGATGCCGTTCCAGATATTACTAATAATCAGGTACAGGTCATCACACAATCGCCCAACTTGGGAACGGAAGACATCGAGCAATTTGTGACCTATCCTGTAGAACTGGCAATGAGTAATTTGCCCAATGTACAGGAAATCCGGTCGGTTTCCCGTTTTGGATTGTCCGTAGTTACCATTGTATTTGATGATGATATGGGCACGTATCTGCCACGACAGCTCGTGGCTGAAAAACTGCCTGAAGTACAGGAACAAATCCCGATGGGATTTGGCGAACCGTCGATGGGCCCTATCTCAACAGGACTGGGAGAGATTTATCAGTATACGCTGGAAGTAGATGATGATTTCCAAGACAACTATGACGCGACTGAGCTACGCACGATGCAGGACTGGATCGTACGACGTCAGATGGCCATGGTTCCAGGAGTTGTAGAGGTAAATGCCTTTGGTGGTAATCTCAAGCAATACGAAGTCGCGGTAGATCCAGACGAGTTGCGTGCCATAGGTGTTACAATTTCTGAAGTGTACAGCGCACTCGAGAACAACAATCAGAATACCGGTGGCGCTTACATCGAACGTAATCATCAAGCCAATTTCATACGTGGCGAAGGCCTTGCAAGAACGGTTAGCGATATTGAGAATATTGTTGTCAAAAATGTTGGAAGCATTCCCATTAAAATTAAAGATATAGGTTCTGTAAACATCGGTAGTGCCGTGCGTTACGGTGCATTGACCAAGGATGGCAAAGGCGAGGCCGTGGGCGGAATGATATTGATGCTTAAAGGAGCAAATTCCAATGATGTAATAGAGAATGTCAAGGAGCGTATGGAACAGATTGAAAAATCATTGCCAGAAGGCGTAACCATTCAACCGTTTTTAGACCGCAGTACCTTAATTGCAGATACTACAGGAACTGTTAAGGGCAACCTGTTGGAAGGTGGATTGATTGTGATCTTCGTTTTGGTTCTCTTGTTGGGGAACTGGCGTGGTGGTCTGATCGTGGCATCTACAATTCCTCTTTCCCTATTGTTTGCATTTATTCTGATGAACATTTTTGATGTCTGGGCAAACTTAATGTCATTGGGCGCTATTGATTTTGGAATTATTGTGGATGGTGCTGTAATTATTGTAGAAAGTACGGTGTTCCTTATGTATAGTTATGTAACCAAAAAGAAAACGGTCGATGCCACCACACGCGATGAGATTGCAGCCAAATCATCTAAAAAAATGATGAACGCTGCCTTTTTCGGTCAGCTTATCATTTTGATTGTTTTCTTGCCCATTCTTGCACTTGAAGGTGTTGAAGGCAAGATGTTTCAGCCTATGGCACTCACATTCATCTTTGCGATGATAGGCGCAATGTTGCTTTGCCTGACGTATGTTCCTATGATATCTGCATTGTTTTTAAGAGCGCCCAAAGAAGGTAAGACATCCTATGGCGATCGATTTGTGCATTGGATAGAAAGAAAGTACGAACCATTATTATCCAAGTCACTTTCTAAAGGTAAAATTATTGTCGGTGTAGCAGTAGCGCTTTTTGCCGTTGCAGTATTTGCATTCACACGTATGGGTGGCGAGTTCATTCCAGATCTGGATGAAGGCGACCTTGCCTTTCACGCCATCTTAAAACCAGGAAGCTCGCTATCTGAAACCATTGAGACCACCACCAAAATTGAGCGTATTGTCAAAGCAAAATTTCCTGAAGTTGAAACCATTATAAGCCGTATAGGTGTGGCAGATGTGCCAACAGATCCTATGCCTATGGACATTGCAGATGTTTTTGTAATCCTAAAACCCAGCGATGAATGGACTACCGCATCTTCTAAAGAAGAACTGGTCGAATTGATGAAGGAAGAAATAAGCATCATTCCTGGTGTGAATTACGAATTTACACAACCCATCGAGATGCGTTTTAATGAATTGCTCACAGGTGTACGAGAAGATGTGGCCATAAAGTTATTTGGCGAGGATCTTGACCTACTGGCGAGCAAGGCAGATGAAATGGGACGCATTATTTCAACCGTTCCTGGCGTTGCAGATATGAAGGTAGAAGCCACCGCAGGGTTGCCACAGATCACTATTGACTACAACCGCAACAAGTTGGCGCAATATGGTCTGGAAATCAATCAGCTCAACAGTATTGTACAATCAGCATTTGCAGGCGGCAAGGCAGGTGTCATTTTTGAAGGCGAAAAACGATTTGATCTGGTGGTCAGACTACAGGAAGAAAATCGCTCCAGCATTAATGACATTCAAAATTTATTTGTCAACCTGCCCAGCGGCTCACAAATTCCCTTGCGTGAGATTGCAAACGTGAGTTATGAACCTGGACCTATGCAAATAAGTCGGGACAATACCAACCGCAGGACGTATGTAGGTATCAACATACGCGGTCGCGATGTAAAGTCTGTAGTAGAAGATATACAGGCAAAGTTGGATTCAGAATTTGAACTGCCGGCAGGTTATTACATTAGGTATGGCGGTGCTTTTGAGAATCTGGAACGTGCAAGCAATCGTTTACAGACGGTCGTGCCTATTGCGCTATTACTCATTTTCATCTTGATTTATTTTGCGCTCAAGTCATTCCCACAAACCTTGATGATTTATCTCGCCATCCCTATGGCGACGATTGGTGGTGTTTTTGCGCTCTGGTTGCGGGATATGCCGTTCAGTATTTCGGCAGGTGTTGGGTTTATCGTTCTGTTTGGTGTTGCGGTGCTTAATGGGCTCGTGATGATAAGCGGTTTGAACGAGCTTAAAGAAGAAGGCGTGACTAATCTGAGGGACAGGATTATTGAGGGCACAAAACGCCGGATCCGTCCCATTATGTTGACCGCATTCACTGATATCCTCGGCTTTCTTCCTATGGCGATTTCCTCATCCGCAGGTGCTGAAGTACAGCGACCGCTGGCAACAGTTGTTATCGGTGGCTTGATAACATCAACTTTGCTCACGCTGTTTATCCTGCCTATTTTTTATCAATGGGTAGAGAAACGTTCAGATTCCAAGATGAGGCTTAATCCCAAGTTTGCGACGGCAACCGTTATGATATGCCTGTTGTTTGGTTCCGCTTTCGCGAAAGCGCAACAATCACAAATACCAGTGCAAAACAACATTGTTCAGGACAGCATCGCACCCATCACTCTATCACGAGCTGTAGAAATTGCCAAAGAGAATTATCCAGCGCTGAAATCGAGCCAACTCGAAATCGATAGACAAAATGTACTTACGGGCAATGCTTATGACTTCGGGAACACTCAGATATTTACAGGTGGAGAAGAGATTGCAGACGGTCAAGGTATTTATACCGTGATAGGGGTTGGTCAACAGAATATTGATCTATTGGGCATAGGAGCAAAAAAACGCTTACAGCAACAGCGTATCGAGCTGGCTAAAACTGCCTTTGAACTTTCAGAAATTCAAATAGAATTGGAAGTCAAAAAAGCGTGGTCAAAAACCTTTCAGTCAAAAAAGAAGTTTGTTTTATACCGTGAATTGGATAGCATTTATGAACAATTTTCAAAATCGGTAGAACTCAATTATGAGGTGGAAGCTATTTCAAGGCTGGAGTACGCCGCTGCGCGCAATCAAGCTTTGCAGATCAATAACAAATTTCAGCAGGCAGAAACTGATTATTTCATCGCCTTGCAAAAGCTCAACCTTTGGTTGACACCAGATAAGATGTACACGGTAACTGAAGATTTAGAACAAACTCAAAACACAGTTTTAGATGAAACAGCTAATTTAAATGAACATCCAGAGTTATCGCTTTCGCGAAAGCGTGTAGATGAAGCACAAGCAAGCTATGACTCGGCAAAAGCAGACTTGTTGCCCAAGTTCAATCTTCAAGGCGGCTTACAACGTGTAAATGGCGATAGTGGTTTTTATACCTATCAGGCAGGGATTTCCATACCGTTATTTTCTGGACCAGACCGCAGTCGTGCTAAGGCTGCAAAAGTGGAAACACAGATTACAGAAACAAATGCCGCATTTAAACAGCGCGAGTTGCAATCTCAACTCATACAGGCGCAGCAAAACTATAAGAAGTGGAGAGACACGTGGCTATTCTATGAAACGGAAGCCTTGCCACTTGCCATAGATCAGCGCAAGGGCGCACTGCTGGCCTACAAAGAAGGAGCGCTGGACTATGCCGCATTCACTCAAATTATACGCGATGCCATACAAACCGAAATGGATGCGCTGGACGCACTCGATAATTATTTAGACGCTTTGTTTGAACTCCAATATTTCCAAAACTAAAAAGATGAAAACGATAAAATATATACCTATTACAGCAATGCTTTTAGTATTGTTATTGACAAGTTGTGGCGACACAAAATCTGCCGACGATGAAACTATAGAAAGCGCACAAACCGAAGAAAATCTTTCCACAGGAGAAAATGAAGAAGTAATGCTCACGGCACAGCAATACGAGGCCTTGGTAATGAAAATTGACACCTTATCACAACGCAATATGAGCGGCTATGTGGAAGCAAATGGCCAGCTGGAAGTACCGCCACAAAACGAGGCCTCTATTACCGCCATTTCAGGCGCAAACGTAGTTTCCATAGAAGTGATAGAAGGAGATAAAGTGATGAAAAACCAAGTCGTCGCATATCTCTCGCATCCCAGCATCATCCAGATTCAGTCAGATTATTTGAATGCCTACAGCAATAGTCGATTTCTTAAACAGGAAT
This sequence comes from Nonlabens sp. Hel1_33_55, assembly GCF_900101765.1. Taxonomy (NCBI): domain Bacteria; kingdom Pseudomonadati; phylum Bacteroidota; class Flavobacteriia; order Flavobacteriales; family Flavobacteriaceae; genus Nonlabens; species Nonlabens sp. Hel1_33_55. Next base: position 1,724,011 of record NZ_LT627735.1, on the reverse strand, counting down.
TTGAACGTCAAAAGCGCTTATATGAAGCAGGAGTGGCCTCTGGTATGAATTACCAAAAAGCCACCGCAGATTATCAGGCATCCACCGCTATGGTTAATGGCTTGGAAGCGCAACTGCGGCAGTACAATATCAACGTGAGCGGCGTGCGCAACGGTACCATTTATCAGCGCGTGCCATTACGCAGTCCCATAGAGGGTTTCGTGCAAAAGGTAGAAGTCAAGACTGGGCAGTATGTTGAACCACAAACAGATCTTTTTGAGATTGTAGATACACATCACGTACACGCAGATCTTATGGTTTTTGAGAAGGATGTGGACAAGGTCAAAAAAGGACAGCAAGTACGATTTAGTGTCCAATCGAGACCAGGAATGGAACTCATCGCCGAAATCTATTCCGTAGGACAAACCTTTGAGCAAGAACCTAAAGCAATCCATGTGCACGCGGAGATTGAAAACAAGGAAGGCGACTTGATACCAGGGATGTATATTCAAGGGCGCATACAAGAAGAAAATGTTGAGACTACTGCAATGCCTGAGAGTGCCATTGCCGTTGATGGCGATAAGAGTTATGTGTTTAGCGCACAGCGTGAAGGCGACGATTGGAGTTTTGTCCCGATGGAAGTGACCACTGGCGAGAAGGATGGCGACTGGATAGCGATTCAATTTCTCAAGACTCCGGAAGCGAACACTCAATTTGCCTACAACAATGCCTACTACCTAATGGCTGAAATGCAAAAAGGCGAAGCAGAACATTCACATTAATGGTTATGGAAAAGACAAGAAAAAATAACCTTAGACAAGCTAGGACAATCCAAATCTGGAACGTCATTTATGACGTTATAGAGGTAGTGGTGTCGCTCATTGCAGGGATCACAGCAAATAGTTCAGCCTTGATCGGTTGGGCACTGGACAGCACCATAGAAGTCATAAGTGCTGCAACATTAGGCTGGCGTTTACACTGCGAGCTTAAAGGAATCGATGAGGAAAAAGTGAAACGTCGTAAGAAAATCACTTTATACGTCATTGCAGCATCATTCACGCTCGTTTGCTTATTCATATCCTATGATTCCATCTCAAAATTAATCAACAAGGAAACGGCAAGCTGGAGTACGTTGGGATTGATCATATTACTGGTTTCACTTGTAGTAAATCCTATACTGATCTATTTCAAAAGAAAATATGGGAACAAACTGGACAGTCCAGCTTTACTGGCAGATGCTAAAGACACCTTTATTTGTCTATACCAGACCGTAGTAGTACTCATTGGGTTGTTATTGGTTAACTGGATGGGCTGGAGGTGGGCTGATCCCGTCGCCGCGTTACTTATTGTCCCGTGGGCGGCTAAAGAAGGCTGGGAAGCCTACAACAAGGCTAATAACATCAACTATAATATTGCGCAAAATGACTGAAATAGAAAAAACATTAAATGACCATGATGTGCGCCCTACGGCCATGCGCATCCTGATTTATAAATATCTGGCAGAACAAAAGATTGCTCAAGCGTTGCTTGATATTGAGACCGCTTTCGCGAAAGCGGAACGTTCCACCATCTTCAGAACATTGAAAACTTTTGAAGAAAACGGTATCGTACATCAGATAGAAGACGGTACCGGAATTACAAAATATGCTCTTTGTGAACCAGGTTGTAACTGTGAGATCGAACAAGATTTGCACCTGCATTTTCGCTGTAGCAATTGCAATGAAACCGTATGTCTTACTGAGCATAAAATACCATACATCAACCTACCCGATGGCTACGTGGCAGAAGATGTAAACTTGGTTGTGACAGGTATATGTGAAAAGTGTAGTGGATGATAAATGCACTTCCGTTGCACCTTTAATTAATTGATATTTGAAGTATGAAAAAGCAAAAACGCAATTTAAGAGATATAGATACACAGGAACATAAGGGAGAACACAGCCACGACGATGGTCACGACCATGGTGATGGTAGTTCCTTCAAAACCTACATTCCTGCCATCATAAGTTTTGTAATGCTCATTGTAGGTATTGCTATTGACTATTTCGAAGTAATTCCAGCATTTGATGGTTGGGTACGCATAGTATGGTATACCATTGCCTACATCCCTGTGGGTTTTCCTGTCATTAAGGAAGGTTGGAACAGCATCCTAAAAGGCGATTTCTTTACAGAGTTTTTGTTGATGTCCATCGCAACATTAGGTGCATTTGCCATAGGTGAATACCCTGAAGGTGTGGCCGTAATGTTATTCTATGCAGTAGGCGAGCTCTTCCAGAACGCAGCGGTTAATAGAGCAAAGAGCAATATAAAAGCTTTGCTTGATGTACGTCCCAATGAAGCATTGGTATATCGCAATGGCGATTATGTTTCAGTGGATCCCGAAACGGTAGAAATAGGCGAAAAAATTCAAGTACGTGTGGGCGAGAAAGTACCATTGGATGGGACATTGATTTCTGATAAAGGCTCATTCAACACAGCAGCGCTCACAGGCGAGAGTAAACCATCCACCATCGCAAAAGGCGAGTCGGTTTATGCGGGAAGTATCAATCTGGATGGCGTAATTGAAGTTGAAACAACCAAAGAATTTAAGGACAGCAGCATTGCGCGCATTCTCGATATGGTGCAAAATGCCACGGCAAGAAAGTCCAAGACCGAATTGTTCATTAGGAAGTTTGCTCGCATTTATACGCCCATTGTGGTATTTCTCGCGATCGGCCTGACATTTTTACCGTATTTCTTTATTGATGATTATGTATTTAGGGATTGGTTGTATCGGGCATTGATATTCCTTGTAATTTCCTGTCCGTGTGCTTTGGTTATCTCTATACCGCTAGGATATTTCGGTGGTTTGGGAGCGGCATCACGCAACGGTATTTTATTCAAGGGCGCCTCATTTTTGGATGCAATGACACAGGTCAATACCGTTGTGATGGATAAGACTGGAACCGTTACCAAAGGCGTATTTAAGATTAAGGATATAGTTGTTGTTAATTCTGCTTTGGATAGTTCCGCTTTCGTGAAAGCGGAATCAGACAAGTCTATCCCGTCGCAGGACGGGAAGAAAGCGGAATTTATGCAATACCTGATGGCGATGGAAGAACAGTCCACGCATCCCATTGCAAAGGCCATTCTCGAATACAAAGCAGACGGAGCCGACTACGATGCAAGTAATGTATCTGAAATTGCAGGAAAAGGGCTCAAAGGAACCGTAAATGGAAAAACCGTACTCGTAGGTAACAAAGCATTAATGACCGCAAATAACATTGATGTTCCCAAAGAAACGGACACCATTGTAGAGTCGATCGTAATGGTAGGAATCGATGAGAAATTTGCCGGTTACGTAACCATTGCAGACGAACTCAAGGAAGATGCGCACCAAGCGATAAAGCAAATACGTGAGTCAGGAATTTCCAAGATCATCATGCTCTCTGGTGATAAAGATTCTATTACCCAACAAGTCGCCAAGGAATTGAATATCGACTGGGCAAAAGGTGGTCTATTGCCTGAAGATAAACTCAACGAAGTTGAGAAACTAAAGCAACAAGAAGGCATCAATGTAGCATTTATAGGCGACGGTATCAATGATGCACCTGTACTTGCCGCCAGTGATGTAGGTATCGCCATGGGTGGTTTGGGTAGCGATGTGGCCATAGAAACGGCAGATGTGATTATACAAACAGACCAACCTAGTAAGATTGCAAGAGCGATTAAAATAGGCCGTTCTACACGTCGCGTAGTTTGGCAAAATATCATACTAGCTTTTGGTGTAAAAGTCATTGTTTTGATATTGGGCGCAGGTGGACTGGCCACAATGTGGGAAGCTGTATTTGCAGATGTAGGTGTGGCGTTACTTGCTATATTGAATGCTGTCAGATTGCAGAAGATGAAGTGGGAATAGAAGGTTATTGGAATGATTTATATTTCTGCAAAAGAAGCATTGGACAGACGGATGGAGAATGAAGATGAAAAAAATTGATAAATAAAGCATTGTCCTAACAGGTATTGATCTGTAGATCGATACTTTTAAATGATACATTCGTTCAATAAACAGATAAAATCAAATTTTGAGCTCAGATAGTACCGAATCGGATAGCAGATATCCAAAAATAATTGAACACATTACTCTTCCCTCGACTAATGCAAGTATTTTAATTCATGATGGAAAATTTGAAATAGTTTCAGACAATATTTCGTTTTCCTGTCATGGTACATTCTCATTTCACTGGCTACCAATGGTTGGTGTAAGATTTTCAGGTAAACCGGAACTATTTAATAAATTCAATTTTGAGATATTCCGGAAACTTGAATATTTTGAGGTGGTCATTAACGGCGATGTTTCAGGCAAGGCATTTCTAACTGTGGTTAATTTCGACAATTTTGGCAATATCTCGTTTGAAGGTGTTTTTACATTCGGAATGTTCACTGGCGACCCATCTGTGAAAACAAGCGAGATAGTTTTTTCGATACCTAATTTACGCCGAGTGTACGGATATCCAGTCCAAAAAACTAAAGGAAATAGTGAAAATAGAACATCAAAATCGCGATTTAAATTTGAAGATGAAAAGTACAAGATAATTATAGATTCCGTCTATGATTACGATAAAAAACTAAAAGGATTAGAGAATCTAGGAGGTTTTGATATACTGGCGTCAGGTAAATTGATTTGTCAAAAGCAACCATTAAATTCAAGTGAATCTCAAAGCATCTTTAGGCTGCTAAATAATTTCCTTTCATTTATTAACGGCAGGCGTGTTTCTGCATTCATGTCCCAAGGTTTAAATCAGGACGATCCTTTATGGACAGATTACACAAGCTACCTCATAGAACCTTTTAGTTTACCTCAAACATGGTGTCCTAGAAGAATTCATCTTTCAATAGATTATTTATGGAAAAACTATACAAGAGTCGCATCGAACCCACATGACGAAGATTTTCTTTTCACAGCAATACATTGGTATTTAAATGCCAATAACAATGTTGGGTCTACCGAGAGTTCGATCATCATGGCCCAAGCTGCTTTAGAATTAATTTATAACTGGTGGATAGTAGAGAAAAAAGGATTGTTATCAGGAAGAGATGCGGCCTCAATTTCTGCATCGAATAAAATAAGACTAATTGTCAAAAACTTAGGTATTGAGACTGAGGTACCGCTAGGTTTGAAATTTCTAAATTCTTATGCCTCAGAACAAAAACGCCCACTTGATGGTCCAGATGTGATTAGTGAAGTCCGTAATATGATAGTTCATTCTCAAATCGATAAAAGAATGAAACTTAATAAAATTGACATGAATACAAAATATGAGATATTGGAGCTGTGCATATGGTATATAGAATTAGCCTTGCTCAATATCTTAGATTATAATGGCGATTACTATAATCGCACTATAAAAGGCGGTGCTTTAAAACACATGCTGCAGTCTGTTCCATGGGTCGTAAAAACCTAGGACAGTTTTCAGACTTACATCGGTATCTCGTGTGTTTCACATCAACACTCTTCAATTGTTAAAATTAAACGTAGTCTCTTCGTAAATAGCTAATAAAACACACTAAACAATTACGCATTTGTAAAAAGAATGTCAAGTCAAAGCAAAACAACTACATATCTGGATTTACAATCAATTGATGCGTGCGGTAAGATGGCAGAAGATGAGATGGAAGTAAGTTATTGTTATCGCTTTACGTTCTCTTTAAATTTTAAGGATTAATTGGATCTCCAAAGCCGAGTATGAAATTAGTCTATTATAAAAATAGAGACTTTTCTTTGTAGGAATGCCAATATTTGCAATACTAATATAGACCGATATAAAGCCAAACTTACAATGTTTCATTAAGGCATGGCTTATACTTAAAAACAATAATCAAGTCCTATTAGTCAGTTACTTTGAGAAAGTCAGAACGTTTCGATTATTCTCATAACAAATTCTCATTAAATAGGACTTTAAGGTTTTTTAGGATGAAATCTAGTTCTGTCAAGAAGTGAATGGATTTTAAACGACATATATACTCTTGCAAACGATCCGGATCTTCTCTAGTCCAGATGTATGCATTAATAGCCTTTTGGGCAAGTACTCGTAACTCTGATATTGGTTTATCTAGATCAGCCCATGTCTCTATTTCCATATCAATTAACTCATCCAGCTCTAGCATTGTGTCGACACCAAATAATTCTATTTCGATGGAGGTAAAGTATAAATTTTCGAGTTCCATAATCACTCTATTTGATGTAAGCATATGGTTGTAATTAAATATGAATAATGTAATAATTATTGATCTAAACGGTTGAAGTAATATTTCATAAGTGCTCCTATCTCTTTAGGTATTTTGCTTATCGGAATGCTTCTAGTTCTATTTACTATTTTTCTGTTGGTATTATAGTAACATTAATACCACCATTATTCTTAATCCAGCCACCAGCTGTAAATGTTGTTCCTTTTCTCAAGATAATATCTTCTTTAATCTCTATTAATGTCGTGAAATCTGGACTTAATTCTGATTTCTGAGTATTCGTATGGAGGAAAAACCTAAGTTCATTGGCAAAGTTTGGATTTGGATTATGTTCATCATCTATTTTATGCGCCATTTTTTGTTTACTTGGAGGATAATATTGCGGAATAGCTGAGAAAATATCTTTAGTTTCTTGAATAAAAAGAATTTCTCGATACCATTCACTTGCTGATTCTCGATTTATATACAATAGATGTAATTCATTTAATTTGTCCAAGGTTTCTATAAAAGCTTTATGAGCACCTTGATCGCCATAATATCTTAATGTATTATTGTAATGATCATTCTTCAATGTTTCAACCAGTACTTTGTATTCAAAGCCCGTCAATGATTTATAACGTTTCAATTCATAAGCTTCACGAATATTCTCAATAATTTCTGCTTTTTCTCTTCTAGCTCTTGCTAGTTTTTCTTGCTTCAATAATAGATTGCACTTTTCACAAGTGAAATATTTGGGTACATCATAGTGACAAGTAATACCATGGGTAAATTGAGTTCGTGAGTAAACTGGCAACCAAAACTCATTCGAGCAAACCTTACATAAGTTAGCCATTCTCATTGTTGAAAGAGAATTTATTAAACTCAGATTAGCGACAAGAGACATATCATTATTATGAAATACCTCTTTAGCTTTACCAACAAATTTTTTGTTTACTGCATCGTAATCCCAATAACGCTCTATCACCTGTTTTTGAGAGTCAGTGACGGGTGCTTTGTCATATACCAGTTTAAATCTTTTCTCTTCCATAATGTCCAATTAAAAAGGCGCTAACTGAATTACTATCCAATCGGGTATCGCCAAACACCATGACAAGAGTAAACAGCAGCGCCCATGGGCACCTCGTTTAAAACAGCTTGTCAGATCAGAAAATTGGCGATTTCGATTGGATCTTGAGCTAAACGCTATAATATGTTTTGAGAAGTATTACTTCACATTTTTAATTTTGAGTTCTATACAAAGCTACCTAAAATAAACTTAGATTCAACCAGAATTACATTATGAAGATTGAAATTGAAGAAGTCCATTGAACCTAGGAAAGGTTAGCACTTCAGAGAATTGAATACGACCTATATTTATCAGGTATTTGAGATCAATAATTTGTCAAATCACAAATAGTAAGAGTGTATGTTGTGGCCTCTAAAGGCTATTCAAATTTATATTCAATGTTCAGAATATATTTTTCATAAAAAATCTTAAAAATAGGCTTGTATATATTTTCAAATATTTAAAATTTATCAGGATTCACTTGTGTTTCATCGGGATTTTTATTGACTTGATATAGTTTTAAAATTGACAAGCAATTGAACAATATTGTTTGAAATAGTATGCTGACTAAGAACTGTTATCCTATTTAAGGAACCTTTTATTATCTAGTGTCCCTATTCAAAAATTTTGCGCGAGTCGATATCTCGATTTTACTGTTAATGATTCCCCATACTTACTTTATCTCATTAATTACACTACCACAAGTCAACATAGCATCGCCATAATAAGGATTTTTAATTTCTTCTTCTGTGCTTAACCATACCGCGCCTTTATTATTATTTGCCATTGGGCATTTTTGGACATAATAGTTAGTTGAATTTTGAATATTCATTGCGATAGGCACCATATTTTCATTTAGGATTACAAAGTGAGCTCGTTGGTTTTCAAGATTGTCATTGGTGACAATAGCATCCAGCATCTCGATACTTTTGGAAAGGTGTTGCTTTTCCATTTTGCCTAAATCCGTTGTAGAAATTTCCTTTAATCTTTTTGATGTCGCTTTCGCGAAAGCAGAAACCTGAACAGCATCACTCACCACAAGAGCATCTTTCATTTTAAGATATGATGGTAGCGCTTTGTTGAAATCAGAGCTAAACGCATTACTGAAACTCATTTCCATATCGCCCATCATAGCTGATTCGTCCTGCATCATCTGCTGATTCATCATCGATTTCTTACCCTGCAATTGCGCAGCTGCATCTACTGTAAACGTTCCATTAGTTACTATTTCATCGCCATTATTCAGTCCAGCTGATACTTGGTAATTCTCACCAGAGCGATTGCCCAAGGTAACTTCACGCATTTCAAAAACAGGCTCATTTGGATTGGTTTTTACATATACCAATGAACGCTCGCCCGTCCATAGTACGGCACTTGCTGGTACAGAAAGGGTGTTTTCCATAGTTTGTGTTGCGCCTTTGACCTTGCCCGTCACAAACATTCCTGGCTTAAATAGGTCGTCTCGATTTTGTAAGGTTGCACGCACCGTTACCGTTCTTGTGGCATTGTTAAGCATAGGGTCGATGAAAGAAATGGTTCCTTCAAATTCCCTGTTGGAATAGGCATTGGTCGTAATGTTGATTTTTTGTCCAACCTTAAATTGTGCTATCTGATTTTCATAGCTATCAAATTCTGCCCAAACCGAATTAAGATTGCTCAATTTCACAATAGGCTGTCCTTGATTTACATAATCGCCCTGTGCTGACATTACTTCTGAAACAGTTCCCGAAACAGTTGCATAAATCGGAAAGTTCTCACGTACCGTTCCACTTTCTTCAATAGAATTAATTTGTGAGTCCGAAAGTTTCCAGTTTTTGAGTTTATTGCGTACCGCTTTGTATAACGCTGGTTGCGATGCTTTCAGCGATGCAGCTGTAATTAATTCCTGCTGCGCCGCTACAAGGTCTGGTGCGTAAATGGTTGCCAATAACTGACCACGGTTTACTTGCTGACCTTCATAGTTGACATTAAGTCGCTCAATCCTTCCCTTAAAATAACTGGCTTGCACGGTATTGTTTTCATCGTTGGCAGCAATCTTTCCCGAAAGGGATACCATCCCATCATTATCGCTAGTTTGTGCATTCCCAACGATAGTAGTTTGGATATTTGCCAACGCCATGGCGTTTTCGGTCATTTTAATCTCGTTAATTGCGAGCCCATCAGCACTGGTTTCTGCTGGAATGAGGTCCATTCCACAAATGGGACAGTCTCCTGGTTCTGGTTGCATGATCTGTGGATGCATCGAGCATGTCCACATTTGGTCTGCGCTCTCACCAGAGTGGTCGTGATCTGAGGTATCTGACAAGTCTTTTACCGACGCTGCATCACTGGATCCATCTCCAAAAATGAGCCAACCTGTACCTAAACCTATGATCAGGGCAATAGCGATGTATAAAATGTTTTTATTCATAATCTTATTCTTCGTTCTGTAATCGTTCTATCATTCTTTTCATTTCAGCAATCTCCTCACGTTGAGCTTTGATAATATCTTCAGCAAGTTTTTTTACTTCTGGATCTTTGATGTCTGCTCTTTCACTTGTTAATATAGCAATCGAGTGATGCGGTATCATTGCCTTCATCCATAAGACATCGCCTACGGTTGACTGCTGATCACGTACTAAGCTTAAAGCTCCAATAAACAAACTGATGCTCACGAAAATAATGGCAAAATTCTTCTTTTTATCTTGATACATACCACGCATCGCAACAAACATGATGATGGCCATCGTTGCGATACCCAGACAACTCATATAGAATCGCGTGAGGCTAAAGTAGACGTGGTCGATTTCATAGGTATTCAAATACATCGTGATGTACATGGCAATGAAGGATGCGACAAGCATGCCGACAAATTTGGTGTAGTTTCCTTTTTTCATGTCTTGGTGTTTTTGATCGTTAGAGTTCATATGGTTGGTTTTTACTATTAATTAATCGATTTTGATTTAAGTCTCAGCGCATTTCCAATCACGGAAACCGAGCTAAAACTCATTGCTAGGGCAGCAATCATTGGAGATAGTAGAATCCCAAAAAAGGGAAACAAAACCCCTGCCGCGACAGGTACGCCTAGTGTGTTGTATATCAGGGCAAAAAACAGATTTTGCTTGATGTTGCGCATTACCTTGTCGCTCAAGTTTCTCGCTTTTACAATTCCATGCAAATCTCCTTTGACTAATGTTATCATTGCGCTTTCTATCGCTACATCTGTTCCCGTTCCCATGGCGATGCCTACATCACTTTTTGCGAGTGCTGGTGCATCATTAATACCATCGCCTGCCATCGAAACGACGTGACCTCGTTCCTGTAATTTTTCAACTTCCTTGAGCTTGTCTTCTGGTAGCATACTTGCTTTAAAGTCTGCAAGGTTCAGCTCGTCTGCCACAGCCTTTGCGGTATCGTGATTATCGCCAGTAAGCATGATCACGTTGATACCTTTATCCTGAAGTTCCTTGATTGCTTTGGCACTAGTTCCCTTGATTTTATCACCTATCACCACATATCCAGTTACGACGCCGTCGATGGCCAGATAGGAAACGGTCTTGCCTTGCTTTTGAAAGGATTGCACTTCAGTCTGCATTTCTGGTGAGATGCTAGCCTTAGCATATTCCATCATTTTGGCATTTCCCAAATCGAGTTTTTTACCATTAACGGTTCCTTCTACTCCTTTTCCAGTTACCGCGCTAAAGTTTTCGGTTTTTAAAAGTTCCGTTTTCTTTTTTTTTCCATATTTCACAGTCGCTTCAGCAAGTGGATGCTCGCTGGAACTATTTAGGGATGCAATAAGTTGGGTTAGTTCGCTTTCGCGAAAGCGAGATTCGTCAAAAGACCCGACTCTCTCCACTGTGGGTTTTCCTTCCGTTATCGTTCCTGTTTTGTCAACAATAAGCGTATCTACCTTATCCATTTTCTCCAATGCCTCGGCATTCTTGATGAGCACACCATTTTGGGCTCCTTTACCGACGCCTACCATAACGGACATAGGCGTTGCAAGACCTAGCGCACATGGACAGGCGATAATCAACACGGCGATTGCATTGACCAAGGCATATACATACGCTGGTTCTGGTCCCCAAATCGCCCACGCGGCAAAAGTCAGGAGCGATATGAGAACCACTACGGGCACGAAATACCCTGAAACCGTATCGGCCAACTTTTGAATAGGCGCTCGACTGCGGCTGGCATCATTGACCATATGTATGATTTGGGAAAGCAGCGTATCGCTACCTACTTTCTCAGCTTCCATCAAGAAGGACTGATTCCCATTAATGGTACCGCTACTTATTTTATCATCGACGGCTTTATTTACAGGAATAGGCTCTCCAGAAATCATCGATTCATCGACGGTGGTTTCTCCTTCCGTAATTTTACCGTCCACAGGGATTTTATCGCCTGGCTTGACGCGCAGAATATCTCTTTTCTGGATTTGGTCAATAGAAACTTCTTCTTCGTTACCATTTACCACACGAACTGCTTTATTAGGTGCCAACTTCAACAGTTCTTTGACTGCAGAATTTGTTTTGCTATGCGCATGCGCTTCCAGCACTTGTCCCATCAATACCAATGTGAGTATCACGGTCGCCGCTTCAAAATAAACGTGTACCGCACCAGACATGGTTTTGAATTGCTCAGGAAAAAAGTCTGGAAACAACATCCCAAAAACACTAAACAACCACGCCACACCAGCACCTATGCCTATGAGCGTAAACATATTGAGGTTCCAGGTTTTGATACTGCGATAGGCTCGCTCAAAGAACATCCACGTCGCATAAAACACCACAGGAATGGAGAGACCGAATTGGATCCAGTTCCACCATCTCTGTTCCATGACATCATACAACGGATTACTGGGAATCATCTCGCTCATTGCGATGATGAAAATGGGTAACGTAAAGGCTACCGCTATCCAAAATTTCTTCAACAACTTCTTGTAGCCCTTTTCTTCTGCTGAACTATCTGCATCCATGGGGACTAAGTCCATACCACAAATGGGACAAGCTCCAGGTTCGTCTTTCACAACTTCTGGGTGCATGGGGCACGTCCATTGGTCTGAAGTTGTTACCGAGAGGTTTTGTTCTTCGACCAAATCCATGCCGCAAACGGGACAATCGCCCGGCTTGTTGTAGGTCTTATCGCCCTCGCAATGCATAGGGCAATAGAATGTTCCTGTACCTTTTCCTTTGGGTTGGTTTTTTTGTTGTTCGACTTTGGCATCAGGACGTTGTCCCGCTTTATGAATAGTGTAGGTATCGCCATCGTTTTTCAAAGCTTCTTGAAATGCGTCGATGGGTATATGAGATTCCATTTCTATAGTCGCTTCCTTTTTATTCAGATCGACCGATGCATTTGAAACACCTTTTACTTCAGATAAGGTTTTCTCTACGTGAGTGCGACAACCGTTGCAGGTCATTCCCTGTATGTGATAAGTGTGTTTCATTTTTATCGAATTAAAAATTTAATGACCAAACCACCAATTAGCCAGACATAACAAATCACGGCTGCATATTTTAGAATCTTTTCCAGCAATGGGCTTTTGGGTGCCATTTCTGACATTTTGTGGTCTACATCTGTACGCTTATAAAATCCCAAATAAACTAGATATACAGATATCACCAAGAAGATTATGTTTAAGAAGAATGTATAGTCAATTTTAAAATGTTCCTTATCCTGAATCGTTACCTGTGATGGATCTGGTAATAGGCTCAATAAATCAAGCGAATAATGTAAAACGAGGGATGTACCGATGAGCGCCGTAAACAATAGAAACAATATGAATAAAGACATTTTCCACCCATAATATTTAGCATTGATACGTAGTACTGGAAAAACAACCAAATCACTAAAGATAAAAGCCATAACTCCTGCGAAGCTCACGCCTTTTCCAAACAACAAAGCTGCTAATGGAATATTACCCATAGAACCAATAAATGTTAGAAATGCAGCAATAGGCCCAACGATTATATGCTCTAGTATTTCTAAAAAGGTAAAGTCTGTGTTTCCCTGACCACTATTGATAAATAATGTTTCAAAGAATGCATCAGGAACAAAAGCCGCAGTAATACCCGCAATTGTAAAGCCTACCGTTACATCCTTCCAGACCATTGACCATTCCATCTTATACTTTCTAGCAACTCTTGCCCAATTAGACTCTTGTTGTATTTTTTCTTTCCAGTTTTGGGAATCTTCACTATTGTCATCGTCATCCTCGTGCTCCAAATTTTTACGAGCTCTTTCAATTAGTTTTTTAGGATTGATGATGCGTATGAGTACCCACGATATAAGAATGAGGAGAATTCCTCCCAAGTACTCACCAACAACAAATTGCCATCCAAGAAAAATAGAGATGAGAATTCCCAACTCGATGACCAAATTTGTTGATGCGAGCAGAAAAGCAATGGAGGATATAAAACTTGCGCCTTTCTTAAAAATAGATTTTGTACCAGCAAGTGCAGAGAAACTACAAGAACTACTTATGAAACCAAAAAAGGTTCCAAGAAGTACGCTCTTGCCTTCGTTCTCATTCATCGTTTCTTGCATCTTCTTTTCGGTAACAAAAACCTGAATCATACTACTGATGATATAGCCCAAAACGAAAGCCCACAAAGCCATCCAGAAAAATCCGACGGTTGTGTAGGCTGCTTCGCTCCATTGTTTAAAAAAGTCATCCATGCTTTCAATTAATTTGTGCCCGATGTGAAAAAGGGATCAATAAACCAACTAATAAAAATCTCCCTTTCTCTCTCAGGACTTAGTAATTTGATTTCAATTCTTCAAGATAATTAACTACCGATTGTGTTGCCACTGAGTCCATAATCGCCTCACGATGAATCAACGTGTAACTTTCCATTGGCATTTCACCGCTTTCTATCTGGCTGATCATTGAACGCAGCTTACTGCTTTTACGACGGTCAGAATAGGTATCCCATTCATTGAAGTTCAGCTCTTCCTTGCCGTGCGCAATATGATCCTCTAGATACCAAGCAAAAGGCTGAACCTTTCCATACCATGGATAGTCCGTATCGTTACTGTGACAATCGTAACATGAAACCTGCAACGTGCTTGCTATCGTTGCAGGCACTTTATTGACCAGCAAAAAATCAGAAGATGGCACAGCTTTACTATAGTTGTCATCTACAGGGAAAAACTGTATGACCACCAAAGCAATCAATGCCAGCCATGCTATGATTTTGAAAATTTTCAATTAATTGATTTCTCGTTGTACTTTACCACATGTTAACATCGAGCTTCCATAATACGGATTGCGAACTTCCTCGTTCATACTCAACCATGCGGATCCATCATCATACATGGGACAAAATTGCTCGTATAATTTCATGTCAGTTCCAGTAATCGCTACCATATCAGTAACATCTTTACTCAAAATCTTGAAATGTTCCCGCTGGTGTTTGATATCGCTTTCACCTATGTGCTCTGCATGCTCAGTTGCGTCCTCAATAATTTCATTGAGTTCAGCTTGTTGACTTTCTGAATAGTTGGAAGCGTTAAATGAGGCTAAGGATTTCGTTAAGGTCATCCCTAGATTTTTCGCCTTTTCATTGTCGTCACCTACTAGAGCGTCCTTCAAATTAAAATAATCTTGTAGTATCCCTGTTGCGTTGGACTCTTGGCTTCTGTTCATAGCCATATTCTCGTTATCCATCATGGATTCCTGATTCATTTCATTGCTCATGGGCATGGCTGCTTCGTCCTTATCCATCTCCTTACAGGACACAGATAAGATCATTGTTGCAACCATTGTTACCATTCCTAGACTTGTCTTCATTTTTTTCATTGTTCTAAAATTAAGGTTGTACACTTTTAAGTGAGGTTTCCATCGAATTAACGCTAGAAATCTAATTACTTTTTTAGGCTAAATATTCTTTACAAGCTGCCGCACAGGCACGGCAGGCTTCAGCACAATCTTTGCAGTGTTGGTGTTCGTGACCTTCACATTCCTCGGCACATTGTATACATATCTCGTGGCATTTTTCTACCATCGCTTTCGTGAAAGCGGAATCCATAGCCAACAAATTTACCGTCGCACTACATACTTCGGCACAGGCTCTATCCGTGCGAATGCAGTCCACCATCATTTTGATATTATCAGTATCTAGACAGGCATCTGCACAATGGTTACAATGGGTGATGCAGTTATATAAGGCATCCAACAATTTTTGATTTTTCATAATGGTTATAATTTAGATGTATAATTAATTTACTTTTTAAAATCTCAACGAGAGTCCAGCACCAGCATCAAAACGATTGTCATAACTCGCCATGAGCGAGAAATTCCTGCTCAACACATATTCCAGACCTACCTGCCAGGTAGTTTCTTCTTCAAAATCCTGGCCAGCAGGAAGTTTTCCATCCCAGCCAAAATCCATCTGATATTCATACTCACCATAGATACCCAATCGCGGGAAGATCATAAAGCCCGTTGAAAAACTAACTTGTGGACGCAATTTGCTATCTATTCTGAAATCCGAATTAATGAGCAATGGCATTAACCAGCGAACACCAGCGATGGCGGTTGTATTGATTTCTTCAAGGCTATCAGCTCCTTCATTTTCTACATTCACACCACCAAACACACGGAAGTAATCGTTCAAATAGCGCTCATACGTAAACTCTGCTTCCAGATTTTTGTTCCAGCCATATTCACCCAATACGGTAAATTGATTTCTTATGTTAGTGGCAGTAGCATACAATTCCGTCATGTGACTTGCAGCGCTTATTTCTCCCCAAGAGAATAAATGGTTTGCTTCATTTGTCAATTTAGTTGCAGGAAAGCCTTTCAATCTTGGATCGCGTGGCGTGTCATAGCTAAATACGCGTGCCATACCGCTATTTACATGATATAGAACGTGACAGTGAAAGAACCAGTCGCCAGTCTCATCTGCAGCAAATTCAATAACCACTTTTTGCATAGGCGCAACATTAACAGTATGTTTTAGGGGTGAATACTCACCATTTTCATTAAGTACTCTAAAGAAATGACCGTGCAGGTGCATGGGATGGTGCATCATCGTCATGTTGTTAAGGGTGATGCGCACCGCTTCTCCTTGACTTATCTTAATATAATCTTGTTCTGAAAGCGGTACGCCG
This sequence comes from Nonlabens sp. Hel1_33_55, assembly GCF_900101765.1. Taxonomy (NCBI): domain Bacteria; kingdom Pseudomonadati; phylum Bacteroidota; class Flavobacteriia; order Flavobacteriales; family Flavobacteriaceae; genus Nonlabens; species Nonlabens sp. Hel1_33_55. The sequence goes on along the minus strand of NZ_LT627735.1, from coordinate 1,707,663 downwards.
TTGATACTCCAGACATAGCGGTTCATATTTCCCGTGAGGTTAAAGAGCATCTCTCGCACTGGACGATCTGCATTGAACTCAGTTTTTTCTAAGGCGCGTAGGTAGTTATAGTTGAATTCGGGATTTGCTCCAGTCTTCATATTATCGCCCACAACCTTATCATCAGGAATCATATAGCCCATCTTCATGCCGCCCATATCCATGTCTTTATCCATCGCCATTCCTTCCATGGGTTGGTTACCCTTCATCTTCATTTGTGATTTTGACATGGGCACATCCTTTTTTCGCTTTCGCGAAAGCGAATCTTTCATCATTCCCTTCATTTCTTCATCGTCCATTTTGGAATGATCCATTTTGGAATGATCATCCATCGCCATTCCGTCATCATTCATATCCATTTTACCCATCTGCATGCCACCCATTTTCATGGCATACTTTTTCATCATCTGGATAGAGTCATTTTTTGACGGATTGAATTTGGATGCTGGCGCGCCCATTTTCATATCCATAGCCATCATTCTCTTCATGTTCTCGATCAAATCTGGAACTGGCACCTTGGGCGCCTGTAGGGTCTCACCACTACCTATAAAAGCTGAAGCCTCTCCTGAACCGTCCTGCGCAGTCGCACGGACCTGTATTTTTCCGCTTTCAGGAATCGTAACTATAAAATCATAGGTTTCTGCAACACCAATTAGTGTCTTCTCATGTTTTACTGGAACCACATCAATCCCATCTGCCGAGACGATTGTGGGATCACCACCGCCGAAGGTCAACCAAAAATAGGACGCTGCGCCAGCATTGATGAATCTTAAACGCACTCGCTCTCCAGGCTCAAAATCTGGATAGAGTTGCTCGTGCTTTCCATTCACAAAGAACTGGTCAAAAAAGTTATCAGAAATGGCCATATCTGGCATGCGCTGCCATGACATTTTAAGTTTGGCGGCTAGTGCGTCTTTCTTTATTATTTTGTCGAGACTCTGGACTTGACCTTTTTTGATCAGGTACCATTCGTTACCACGTTTTAGGTTTTTGAGTTGGGACTTGGGATTTTCATCCATCCAGTCAGATAGTACCAAAACTAAATCCTTGTCGTATTCAAGATCAGTCTTTTTGGGGTTGATCTGGATAGAACCATAAACGCCGCGCTGCTCCTGCAATCCTTTATGGGAATGATACCAATAGGTTCCCGATTGCTTGATGGCGAATTTATAAGTAAAGGTCTCGCCTGATCTAACTGGTGGCGTTTCTAGGTAAGGAACGCCATCATAAAAATTGGGTAGAATTATACCGTGCCAGTGGATGGAAGTTTCCACATCCATCTTATTGGTAACATTAATAATGGCAAATTCACCTTCATTGAATTCCAGATTGGGTCCTGGAATGCCTCCATTAATAGTCATCGCTTTAACCTCTTTTCCAGTAACATTGACCATTTGGTAATCAACGGTTAGATCATATACACGCTCTGGCCAGTTGTCAACATTCTCCTCGTTTCCATTTGCTATATAAGGATTATCTGATTTTTGCGCATGGGCAAAAAACATTAGAAACATTCCTATAGTAAGTAAAGCCTTTTCTTTCATGTATTCGGTTATTTCTTACAAACTTAAAATTGTTAATCAGCAAGTTGTGTCATAATTATGGATGGTATCTACATAATTTGGTCTAAAGAATTCCTAAGATTTATTTGTTGGTTTTTATAATCTGTCAGGCTCATTCCTGTTTCATTTTTAAACTGGCGGCTTAAATGGTTGATGTGGCTATAATTCAACATTTGGCTTATTTCAGTAAAATTTGGTTGCTGTGTCTGGATGAGTTCTTTGACTTTTTCAATTTTCAGTTTGATGAAATATTTCTCAATCGTAATACCTTCGGTGGATGAAAAAACCTTGCTTATTTTGGAATAGTCCTGATTCATTTTCTGCATCAATAAATCAGACAATTTCCCATCCATGTCAAGCGGTAAATCTTCCAGCATTTTCAATAGTTGAATCTTGACCTGCTCGGTAATCCTATCTTCTGCCGAATCGATAATCTCAAAATCATTGTTGATGGCGATGTTTTCTAAAGCCTTGAGTTGACCCTCATTTTCAATATCCAATTGTACACGGCCCAACTCAATCTCAATCAAACGTATTTCCTGCGCCTCAATTTCATTTTTAAGCACCTTGATACAACGGTTGCACACCATGTTTTTTATGTAGAAATCCTTGATCATGGTTGGTTTATTAAGTAGTTCATCATGGCTTGCTGCTCGTAATACATCTGGATCGATGCGATCTGATTCATTTGAAATTTAATTTGCAATTCCTGAATGTCCAGCACATTGTTAAAATCTATGGTACCAGTCTCGTAACTCTTGACTAATATCTGCTCCGCATCCCGAGCTTGTTTCAAGTTTTTTTCTTGTGTATGGAATGCTATCTTGGCTTGATTTCGTTGGGAGTTCGCTTTCGCGAAAGTGGACTCCAGCACATTCAATCGATTGCTTTTCTGGGATTCTATTTCTTGTTGGCGTAATTCATTCTGCTTTGTGATGGATTTATACCGATTGTTGAAAATGGGAATCGTCATGGTCACCATAGGCATCAAAACGTCCTTTCCATTATCGCTAAACATCGAGTTGTCATTTCCCGTTACTGGCAAATAATCCACGCCAAATCCAAACATAGGTTGCGCTTCCCGTAGATTGAGTAATTCCGATTGGGTTACAGATTCGTAAAGTTTATCGTACTTGAGCAACTCAGGATTGAGGGCCAGATTTTCCATATTATAAACAAGATCATCGGTCGGGATCTCCATCATAATTGGAGTTTCAACTAAAGTGTTTTCTTCCTGGTTGAGCAGGTTATTGAATGAAATTTGTGTAGCAACAAACTCTTGTTCCAGCACTTCCTTTTGTTGCTGTAACTCATTTTGTCGTATCTGCAATCGCAGAACGTCGACCGCACTGGCTTTACCAACTTCTACTGATGTGAGCGCTAGTCGCTCATAGGTTTCCAACAATTGGATATTCTCGTCAAGTACCTTTTGCTTAGCTCTTATGGAGTATAACATGTAATAGGATTGAGCGACCTGTAAAGCCAACTTACGCTTTGCGATAGTGACTTCCACATATTCTGCATCTGCCATGGAAGAGGCATAATTTTCCCTTGCAGTAATTGTCCCAAACCAAGGCAACATCTGTTTAAAACCTATGCGTGCTCGTTGCGCGCCCACTCTGGTTTCAGGCTCACTCACAAAATAGCCGGCACTCACTTCGGTATTTGGAATCCAGTTGGCTTCATTTACCTTTTCTTCGGCAATATTATAGCGCAGTTCAAAGGCTTGAATTTCTGGATTGTTCGCTTCGGCTTCCTTAATGTAGGATTGTAATTGTTGCGCTTTCGCGAAAGCGGAAACAAACAAGAACACCAGTATATATTTTAATTTCTTCATCTGTTTGCTTTTTTAAGCTGGTATTCCTTTTTCCAGCTATATAAGACTGGCAGTAGGAAATAGGACGTAACATCGATTATCATTCCGCCAAAAATGGGTATCGCCATCGGTATCATTATATCGCTTCCCTTGCCTGTGGATGTAAGTACGGGAAGTAGTGCCAGTACCGTAGTTACAGTAGTCATCAAACACGGACGAATACGTTTACCTGCGGCTTCCAAAGTGGCGAGACGAATGCCCTTTTTATTGTCTGGTTCGTTGCTTTTGAAAGATTGGTCTAAATAGGTGGCCATTACCACGCCATCATCCGTAGCAATACCAAATAGGGCGATAAAACCTACCCAAACGGCTACACTTAAATTGATGGTTTTCATATTGAACAAATCCCGCAGATTTTCGCCAAAAAAGCCGAAATTGAAAAACCAATCTTGTCCGTATAGCCATATCATTATAAAGCCACCAGCAAAGGCCACGGCGATTGCGGTAAACACCATAAGCGATGTGGAAACCGACCTGAATTGGAAATACAAAATCAAGAAAATAACCAGCAAACAAAGCGGTACGACAACCGATAGCGTTTTTTCTGCTCGTAACTGATTTTCATAGGTTCCCGTAAAGCGATAGCTCACGCCTTGTGGTACGACCAGCGAACCGTTATCAATATTTTCTTGAATTAAGGCTTGGGCATTTTCCACCACATCTACTTCGGCAAAGCCATCGAGTTTATCAAACAGCACATAGCCAATTAGAAAAGTATCTTCACTCTTAATGACCTGTGGTCCTTGCTCGTATCGAATTTCAACCAATTCGCCCAGCGGTACAGGGCTGCCTTTTTCTACGGGAACGTAGATGTTTTTAAGGTCGTCTGGGTTTGCCCGTAGCTCTCGTGGATGACGAACCCGAACGGCATAGCGTTCCCGACCTTCCACAGTTTGTGTGAGTGGCATACCACCAACTGCCACTTGAAGTATTTCCTGCACATCCATTATAGATATACCATAGCGAGCCAATTGGTCTCGCTTAATATCGATGAGCAAGTAGGGTTTGCCCACGATACGGTCTGCAAAGACAGCTTGTTCTTTAACGCCTTCGGCTTGTTTCAAGATGTCTTCCAGTTGCAGTCCAAAATTTTCTATGGACTTTAAATCCGGACCTTTTACCTTGATGCCCATAGGCGCACGCATTCCCGTTTGTAGCATTACCAAACGTGTTTCGATGGGTTGCAACTTGGGTGCAGATGTCACGCCTGGTAGTTTGGTTACTCGAACTATCTCGTTCCAAATATCATCTGGACTCTCGATGTCTGGTCGCCAATTTCGGTAGTACTCGCCATCTTCATCTTCAATCAAGTCTTCGCGTGTGGCAGTAGTTTTTAGCGATATTTCGTCATAGTTGGCATCTTCATCTATCTCGTTGTTCGGATTGATAATGAATTTGTCGTTCTTCAGTACAAACAATCCATCATCATTGACTTTATAGCGTTGTCGTTGGCCAGATGCATTGCGCATATATTCAGATTTATACTGAATGACATTCTCATACATTGAAAGTGGTGCTGGGTCGAGTGCGCTTTCCGTTCTTCCAGCTTTTCCCACCACAGTTTCAATCTCTGGGATGCTTGCCACCGCCATATCCAGCTGTTGCAATACACGTTTGTTTTCTTCAACGCCTGCGTGCGGTAAGGATGTGGGCATCAATAAGAATGAACCTTCATTGAGTGCTGGCATAAATTCCTTACCTGTGTTGCGCATAATGATGATGCCCAACGTGAGCACCGTAGCCGGAATGATTAAGAACAGATATCGGTTCTGAAGTGCCCATCGCAAAATACGCGCATAGTATATCCTAAAAATCGAGAACACACCGAGCAGTCCAAAACAGATGATGGAAACAAATATCAGGTTCATAACAATGCTTCGGTCAAAGCCTAATGGTCGCCAGTATTCTGCTAATAAAACTACGATAGCAATAGATGAAATGATGATGTCAAGCAGGTTTTTGCGCTTTTGCGAAAGCGTACCGCGCATCTTTAAAAATGATGTGATGGCAAAGGCGATTAGAATTAGTCCTAACCAAAAGCCGTAAACGATGGCGAGAATTCCCAATAAAACAAGTGCGCCATTGATGACGTACTGTGTCCGTTCACGCAAATTCGTCTTACGGAAAAGGAATGCCGCAATGGGTGGAATGAGAAACAGCGCAATAATGAGCGATGCCGAGAGCGCCATTGTTTTAGTAAAGGCGAGCGGGCGGAATAGTTTACCTTCAGCACCTATCATTGTGAATACTGGTAGGAAACTGATTATGGTCGTTAAAACTGCCGTAAGGATAGCGCCGGAAACTTCGGCAGTTGCGTTGTAGATGATTTCGTTTGTGGTGTATTCTTTACCGTTTTCATTAAGGCGTAACTTTTCATCTTCCAAGTGCCGTATCATATTTTCGGCGAGTATCACGCCCACGTCCACCATTGTACCGATGGCAATGGCAATACCTGAAAGTGCGACGATATTTGCATCTACATTAAAGAGCTTCATCGTGATGAAAACCATCAAAACGGCTACGGGTAACAACCCTGAAATAAGGATGGATGCACGCAGATTGAAAACCATTATAATAATGACCAAAATGGTAATTAGGATTTCCAAAGTGAGTGCTTCATTGAGCGTTCCCAGCGTTTCTTGTATGAGTTCTGTCCGGTCATAAAATGGTACAATGGTAACTTGCGAAATGCGACCATCTGATAAAGTTTTTGTGGGAAGTCCAGAGCTTATTTCGGCAATTTGCGCCTTGACATTATTGATAACTTCCAACGGATTTGCACCGTAGCGAGCGACTACGACACCACCTACGACTTCGGCCCCTTCCTTATCGAGAATACCACGTCTGGTAGCAGGCCCCAAATGGACGTTAGCCACATCTTTGATGCGGATGGAAGTGAAATTTTCAGAATCTACAACTGCATTTTCAATATCTGCTATGGACTTGACGTAACCCAATCCGCGTACGAGGTATTCGGCTTGATTGATTTCGAGCGTTTGTGCGCCTATATCTTGATTGCTTTGCTTTACGGCTTTGACCACATCGCCCATACTTACATTGTACTGGCGCATTTTTTCTGGGTCGATATCTACTTGATATTCCTGAACATAACCACCTATGGAAGCCACTTCAGAAACACCACTTGCAGACGATAATCCGTACTTCACATAGTAATCCTGTATGCTACGCAATTCCTGTAAATCCCAACCGCCAGTCACGTTTCCGTCTTTATCACGACCTTCCAACGTGTACCAGAATATCTGTCCCAATCCTGTGGCATCTGGACCTAAAGATGGGTTGACACCATCGGGTAAAAGGTTTGCTGGTAGTGAGTTCAGTTTTTCGAGTATGCGACTGCGTGACCAATAGAACTCAATGTCTTCTTCAAAAATGATGTAGATGCTGGAAAACCCAAACATAGAAGAACTACGGATGGTTTTCACGCCCGGAATACCCAGAAGGGAAGTGGTAAGCGGATATGTGATTTGGTCTTCAATATCCTGTGGCGAACGCCCTTGCCACTTGGTAAAAACAATCTGCTGGTTTTCGCCAATATCAGGTATGGCATCCACGGCAACTGGGTCTGTAGGCAAAAATCCAGTTTCCCAATTAAAGGGTGCGTTCACCACACCCCAACCCACAAATAGGGCGAGCAGTAGAACGGCAACAAGTTTGTTTTCTATGAGAAATTTAATGCTCTTATTCAGCATAGCATTTGATTATTAGAGTTTTGGAATTGCGTGTTGCATAAAATGGCAAACACGAGTTTTAGCCCACGACAGCGTAGCTGTTGGGCTTCATTCTAAAAATCTAACAAATCAAATTAAGAAAGTCTGGTGCAGCACTTGCACATCCCGTTTGACAAAGGGTCGCGGGTAATCTTCAAAAGGAACTTCTTCAGATTCGGTTCCTTCAAAAAGGTTTATATAAGAATAGGTAAAAGCAGCGATCAATGTTTGCTGCTCGAAGGAAAGTGTGTCAAAAGATATTTTAAGGTCGTCTTTGCCTTCTTTGATTATTTGCTCATCAGAACAACAGGATTTTTCAGAAAGCATAGGCTTTTCACATCCTTTACTTGTCTGTACTTTTTCCATACCACAAGTTTTTGCAGACTGGATAAAAGAGAAATCAACTAAAGTATCTCCACAATAATGCATATCTACAGTAAATGACATCGTAGTCATAAGGACTACGCAAGCCATAAGGATTGCCATTGATTTGTGAATGAGTTGTTTCATTTAGTACAAAATTAAGTAAAAAAATATTATGCTATTATTTTAACCGTTTCTGCTAATCCTTAAAAAAAGCTATAAATATGATTCAAGAGCTGTACTTCTTCTCAACATCATAGATTTAATCCCTTTATCTTAATGTGCAAATTAGTTTTATGTTTGACCGGATCTAGGTTCGCTAAATGAAACTACAGCTAATTAATTTTATTATCAAGTACGAAAAATCTAGATCTACAAACTAGCTAATTAGAGTAGTTACTTGTATAAATTATTTGAATGCAATAAAAATTGTGCATTTTTTTCCTTTGAGATTATTCAACTTCATGCCTAATCAATTAGGATATTAACCTTTATATAAGATGCTAAAATGTGGTTTGATCGTGTAAAAAAAAATAAAAGATTTTTTTTAGGTAGATACAAGCTAAAATCAGAGGCCTATTTAGCGACCACAAATTATATTGCCCAGTATAATTATTACACTAAGCTTTTCTGTTAGAAAGAAGGAAAAAGAGCGTGATATTTAGTAGACTAGTCAACTAATTTGTCAACTGAAAATTAAAAACCCTTATAATCAAATGATTACAAGGGTTTATGCGGAGAAGAAGGGATTCGAACCCCTGGAGGTGTGACCCTCGCTGGTTTTCAAGACCAGTGCATTCGACCACTCTGCCACTTCTCCTTAAATTGCAAAACGGTTATCCATTTTGCGGGTGCAAATATAAAGATTTTATTTAAACTCTAATTATTGCGCTCAAAAAAAACCGCACTAATTATAGTGCGGTTTGTAAATATGTAAAACCCCTGTGACTAATCTTTGATAGTATCTCTAGGTTGATGATGCTCTCTTTTGTCTTTGACCTGATGATTTATTTCCTTGCCATGTGTGTGTTCAAGATTGATCGCCTGCTCCTTATTACTGACTCTTTTAGGATTAGCTGGATTGGGATGCGTATCGTTTTCGTTTGGATTTGCTTGATTGCTATTCTTCTGTGGTTTGTTATCGCTCATGATATCTTGTTTTAGTTATATAGAAAGATAGAAGCAACAAAGCGAGAATTACCAATAATTAACAACCGTTAACTCGATACTGTTAAGGTAACTTTAATTATTGATCGTGTGTAGGAGCGCTACTTCCCGTGATAGGTATTGCAATACCTTCAAAAGTGGGTTTCTTTTCAATGTGGATTTCTGTCCATGCTTTAACATTAGCCAGCCATTCCCGGCGTATCAAATGTGATGATGGCTCATAGTCAGCTGGATCGACGGCAAAACCTTTCAAATCCAGATCTAGATTGCGACCTAAATAAATAGCCCGTGGCAAGTGGAATTTTTGCGTAAAAACAATGGCATCAGTGACTTTAAAAATTGATTTGGCTCGTATCATACTATCATAAGTATCAAATCCCGCATGATCCAGAAAAATATCACTATTGGGAACACCTTTATTGTTTAGATAAGTTTTCATGGCATTCACCTCGTCATAATCCACCTGGCCGTGGTCACCACTCAACAGGAATTTCTTGATCTTCCCACGTTTATAGGCTTGAAACGCTGCATCCACTCGATCTTTCAAAATGGGTGATAAACTTTTATCTGGTCTCACACTCGCACCCAGGACGATCCCAGTATAGGCGGCGTCCAGTTGCTCCATGTTGTCAGTGATGTGGCGAGCAGCCGTCTGATTCACATAAACCTGTAGGAAAACCACAGCAATGAGACCAGCAACGACTAGAAACACAAGAATGTTAAGTAGTCTTTTCATAAATCTGCGCTGGCTGTTTTCGCGATCTGTACCTGCATGAATATTATAGGGATTACCTTTGTTGATCGTTGTAAAATGATGGATGGTTGTTCCGCTTTCGCGAAAGCGAACTCTACCTAAACTTTACAGCACAAATATAACGATAAGCGATGACGAAAAGTATTGAAAACCTTAAATGGAGGTACGCCACAAAGAATTTTGATCCCAATAGAAGCATGACGACGGAACAACTGGAAATGCTAGCCGCCGCGTTCAATCTTACGGCAACATCGTATGGATTACAACCTTGTCGTTTGATGGTCGTGCACAATAAAGAAATGCAGGAGAAGATGGTTCCCATGGCTTTTGGACAACGCCAGGTAGTCGATGCCGCTGCGGTCCTTATTATTTGTACTACAGCCGTGGATCAGGATTATGTGCGACAGTATTTTAATAGAGTGAAGGATGTGCGTGATACCAGTGATGAGGTATTGCAGCCTTTTGTGGATCAGTTGACAGATAAGTTTGATAACATGGCAGTAGAAGAGGTAGAGCAATGGGCGCGCAATCAAGCGTATATCACATTAGGTACTCTAATGAATGTTTGCGCACAGGAGCAGATTGATAGCTGTCCCATGGAAGGTTTCTTGCCTCAAAAAATCGATGAATTATTGGACTTGCCTAATAAAAATTTAAAATCTGTCTTGATGCTACCGGTAGGTCATCGCAGTCCTGATGATCCTTTTGCCAGCATGAAGAAAGTTAGACTACCTCTTGAACAAAGTGTCGAGTTTATAAGTTAGCAATAACAAATTTATTCACTCACATAATTGAGTTCATACACTTGTGCTACCCTAAAGTAACCGAATGGAAAACGATCTGGATTGCGCTCATTGAAAACATTCCCTTTGACAATCGCTGGTTGCGTGTCAAATGGTCCACCACCACTATCATCGGTTTGCTGTATAAGCGTTTCAAAAAATTGAAAGGCTTGAGAATCAATGCCAGTTATGGATAATCTGATGTCAGTTCCCGGCTCGAGTTCTTCAATAAAAAAGCTCGTTGGAGTCAAATTACCATCGATAAATTCATCATCAGAAACATCCAACTGGAAGTTATTGGGATCGTCATAAGTGAATAAGTAATAATTGCCTAAACCTTCCGGATCCTGAAAAAATGCGGTGATTTGTGTAAAATCGCCAAAACCATCCACCTCGGTTTGTTCAATATTTGATAGAGGTACCGTAGATATCAATCGCTGGTTTGCTCTATAGGAATTGTTACCATCCACTATTTCTAGCGTGTAATTAGCACCTTCCTGTAAATTGAGATTATTATTAACATATAGATTACGTTGTTCGTCAAATCTAAATGGGAATGAGATGCCATTGTTGACAATAACCTGCACGCTGGCATCACTTACAACTGGATTTACTTCTTCAAAAAAAGCAGATGATCTTGTGAGTCGCACAGCATTGCGGCTGGTTCCATCACCCATTAATTCCAACCGAGCATCAATGACGAGTCTAGAATCTGCAGTATTAAGGTCTACATCAATCACATCTTCACACTGAGTGAAACTAATTGCCAGCACGAATATTAAAAACCACTTTTTCATCATCAGAATTTAAAGTTATACGTTACTGCTGGAACGATTCCAAATATCGCTAGCCTTGTAGCCTCATTGCGCGCCGTATCATCATTTTCTCCAAAGCTGATGCTCGCCGCATTTCTCCTGTCATAGGCATTGTATAAACTGAATACCCAACTGCCTTGCCAGCCTTTGGTTTTCTCTGGTTTTGGAACGTAGGTGGCAGATACGTCCAACCTGTGAATTATAGGCAGCCTACTGGCATTACGCGATTCAAAGGTTGGAACGAACAATCCATTGAATTCATATTGACCATTTGGAAAGGTGACCGGTTGACCGGTTTGCAACGTAAAGTTGGAGCCAAAACTCCACTTTTCAGTCCATTCATAATTAGCAGTAATGGTCAAATCATGGGTTTTATCCCATGGTGCATTGTACCACTCGCCATTGTTGATTCCTGGTTCCAACGCATTTCTTCCTGGTGTTCTTTGCTCACTTTTGGAAAGTGTATAGGCAATCCAGCCTTGAAGTCTGCCTTTGTTCTTACGCAATAATAACTCCAGTCCATAAGCTCTAGCTTCTCCAGAAAGCAAAATGGATTCTACCGCTTCTTGAGCAATAAGATCAGCGCCATCGATATAATCCAATCGATTATCTACCGTTTTATAGAACGATTCCAGCTCTACGGAATAGTCACCTATATTTTTAAAAAAACCGACCGCGACTTGATCACCTTTTTGGGGTTTGATGAAATTACCGCTAGGAGCATATAGGTCAAATGGAGTAGGAGCTGTGGTATTAGAAATCAGATGAATGTATTGATTGATACGCTGGTAGCTTGCTTTGATACTAGTGTTATCATTGAGACTGTAGGACGCAGATAATCTAGGCTCAAGATTTACAAAGCTTTCCAAAACCTCATCGCGGCTGCTGAGAATTCTGGTAATAGGCTCTGCACTTTGATAAACACCTTGTTCTTGATTAAACAACAGCGGTTGATCATTCTCATAAACATTGATAACATCCTGACCCAATCTTGTAAATGAAGTAAGGCGCAAGCCAGCATTAACATTCAGCTTGTCTGTTAATTTGAACTCACCATCGATGTAGGCTGCGTTTTCCCAGGCGTACTTTTTGGTGAGCTGAGCTTCATTGATGGGACTGGTAGGTGTTGTCGGAACAATTTTACCTGGATCAAATTCGTAGTAAATAGAATTGATTCCGTAGCGCAATTTCGCTTTGTCAGTAGCAAAATGAGTTAAATCGTATTTCAGATTGAAGTTGGTAATACCGCTAAAGAATTCGAACTCAACAAATTCCAATTCCAACGCATAATTGTAATCAGAAAATATTGCAGACGCATTGCTGAACCACTTATCATTGATAATATGATTCCACCGCAGGTTCACAAACGAGTTCCCAAAGGTGTTCCCAAACAATTCATTCACCTCAAACACATCACGACCAAAATAAGCCGACCCATACAGCCGGTTCCTATCATCGAGATTGAAGGAAACCTTAGCATTTAAATCATAGAAATAAGCCTGATTCTCCAGTCCAAACAAAGGAAAAAACAAGTGCGCATAACTACTACGACCACCTACTAAAAAGGAAGATTTATCTTTTTGGATAGGACCTTCTAGAAGGAGTCGACTGGATACAATTCCAATACCACCAGTACCGCTCAACCTAGTCTTATTCCCATCACGCTGATAAATATCAAGCACACTGGAAACTCGACCGCCATATCGCGCTGGAATTCCGCCTTTGTATAATTTTAAATCTTTAATAGCATCTGGATTAAAAACCGAAAAGAATCCGAAAAGGTGATCGCTACCATATAATGTTGCCTCGTCCAGTAGCACTAGGTTTTGATCTGCCGCACCACCACGTACGTTAAAGCCGCTGGCGCCTTCACCGGCTGTTGTTACTCCTGGTAATAAGGTTAATGATTTGATCAAATCCACTTCGCCTAATACCACAGGGATTTTTTTGATGGATTCGATTGATAGCGCGTTCACGCTCATTTGCGGTGATCGCGTGCTTAATTGCTCGATATCACTTTCTATTACAATGGCGTCGAGTTGCTCACCTTGCTCCGTCATTTTGATAGAGAGTTGCAGGTTTTGATCTAGAACCACGGTTCTTGTGACGGTTTGAAATCCTATACTACTGTACACAATTTCATAAGAACCAGCATCCAGCGTGATGGAGTAGAAGCCGTATTCGTTAGAAATGGTACCTGTTCCTAGTTCTGGAATCAGGATGTTGACATTGAGTAAGGTCTCACCATTGGAAGCTTCAGTGACGGTGCCTGATAACGTATATTTTTGTGAGTTCGCTTTCGCGAAAGCGAGAAACATCATCATTACAACAAGCCACTTCATTCTTTGCATGCCGCAAACATAAGACATAGGAGTTTTCCTCAGAGTCAATTGTGAATTTGCTAACTTAAATCGAGGTCTTTTCAAAGCAACTCAGATGAGGTCAACTTATTATGCTTTATAATCTTACCGTTTAGATCATTCAATATTCAGTAGAAGTCTATCACTATAAGATTTCCTTGCTCAGATTGCTCGTTCTCGACTGCCGCTCGAACCGGCTGTCTTTTCAGTTTATTTTAATCTTTTTAAAACCAGTATCGAGCGTTATTCCAGACATGATTCTAGCAAAATCTCAGTAAACCAGTATCGAGCGGCAGTCGAGATATGGTTGCAGCACGATGAAATTTTCTTACTCAAATCGCTCATTCTCGACACATCGACAAGCTCAGTACGGCGCTGCCGCTCGAACTGGCCGTCTTTTCAGTTTATTTCAATGATTATAAACCAGTATCGAGCGGCAGCCTGCCTACAGCACAATCTTATTTCTTATAGAACCGCTCGTTCTCGACTGCCGCTCGAATCGGCTGTCTTTTCAGTTTATTTTAATCTTTTTAAAACCAGTATCGAGCGTTATTCCAGACATGATTCTATCACAATCTCAGTAAATCAGTATCGAGCGGCAGCCTGCCTGCCGCAGGCAGGTCGAGATATGACTCTAAACACAATCTTGTTACCTATAAAACCGCTCGTTCTTGACACATCTACAAGCTCAGCGCAGCGCTGTTGATTGAAATGGCTAGACATTCATAAAATCAAAAATCCCCAATCCTAACTCCGAAATCCAGAATCAGTAAACAATTTTCCTTGTAACTTTATAAAAAATCAAACACCCATGACAGGAACAGCCCTAATCGATAGACTTTCTTTACCCGTAGTAGCAGCGCCCATGTTTTTAATCTCTGGACCAGACCTGGTGATTGAATGCTGCAAAAACGGAATCGTCGGAACTTTTCCAGCATTGAATCAAAGATCTACAGAAGGTTTTGAAGAATGGCTTTTCCAAATAGAAACCGAGCTCAAAAAGTGGGAAGAAGAAACCGGTAAGAAAGCAGCGCCCTATGGAGTGAATCTGATTGTTCATGGAAGCAATCCGCGATTGGAGGCAGATTTGAAGGTTTGCATGAAGCATAAGGTTCCTTTGATTATCACCTCGCTAGGAGCGGTCAAGGATGTGGTGAATGCAGTACATAGTTATGGCGGTCTCGTTTTTCATGATGTCATCAAAAAACGACATGCCGAGAAAGCTCAAGAAGCTGGCGTTGACGGATTGATACTTGTCTGTGCTGGTGCTGGTGGTCATGCAGGAACGTTGAACCCTATGCCGTTTATACGTGAAGTACGCTCCTTTTTTGATGGCGTGATTATGCTTTCTGGAGCGATGAGTTCTGGTCAGGATGTAGCCAGTGCGCTTCAAATGGGAGCCGACCTGGCCTACATGGGCACCCGATTCATCAATACAAACGAATCTAAAGCTACCGATGAATATCGCCAGATGATCATCGAGGCTGGATCATCTGACGTGGTGTATACGGCAGCAATTTCTGGAGTAAGTGCCAACTTCTTAGGAGCAAGCTTACATGCCGCAGGAATCACTGAGGAACAATTGAAAGCTACAGGGAAGATCGATTTTGGTAAAGAAATGGATACCGAGGCTAAAGCTTGGAAAACCATCTGGAGTGCTGGTCAAGGTGTCGCCACCATAAAAGATACTGTTCCTGCTCACGAGCTTATCGATAGGCTCAAAAGCGAATTCAAAACCGCCATTGAAATGCAGGTGGAGAATTTGAAAAGATTCAGCTAGTCTGGGTTCTTAGCTTTCGCAAAAGCTTTGTGGTTCTGGATAAAATAAATTACAATCATTACCTCAAATAGGGTAACGAGCAAACTTCCGATAGGAAATAGCAGTACAGTTAGGTTAAAAGCTGCTGCTATAATTAATAGATACCCTAAATATTTATACGGGCGCGAGAAGCGACCTCTATTTTGAATAAATGGTATGCTTAATAAGCCGATGGCAATAGCAAATAGAATAGATATTACAATGCTCATTCCTATGTTAAAGGCATCAAAAGAGGCATTGACGCTAGAATTGTACATGTCCATGAATAAAATCTCAGCAAACAGGAGTGCAATTAGATATACGATAGCAGATATTTTCAATAGTGGTGATTTAAATTTCAAGTTGAAGGAAAACCCTAGGTAAAAGAGAATTGCTAGTATGCAATAAAGCACTGCTATGAAAAATCGGTTATTGGATGTCACCAAAGCATGATCAAAAAAGTTGAGTGACAAATCAATCATTGTTAATGGAAGCGAGGTAAGTACGTAGGCCATTCCAGCTATCGCGATCCACAAACCATTTTTAGGATTCTTCAACATGTTTTCTGGAGCTTGTTCAGCTTTAGGTTTCTCGTGAAGTTCTTGAGTGATTTCGTCATAAGAACTTCCCAAAGCTTGTAAAATATTCTTGATCGTATAATTGCGCGGTGTGACATCGCCAGCTTCAATACGCTGGATGGTGCGTACATTGATGTTGCACAATTCTACCAATTCTTCTTGGGTGAGTCCTTGCTCTTTTCGCAGGTTGGCGATGTAGTCGCCCAGTTGTGGTTGTTTCATGATCTGTTTCATTTGGTTGAGACAATGTTATGGATGAAACAGGGCTTTCATGAAATATTTTACTGTATTTAAACCCGACATTTACACGGCAAAGCCTTGCAGTGCCTGTAAAGCCTAGAAGTTGGGCTGTTCTAGTTTTCTAGTTCTTCTTCGGGTCTTATATTCTCTTTCTTTATAAATAGGTAATATGCATTTACCATCAAGATAGCCACATTAGTGAGAATAATAGGAATACTGCCCAGCAAAATACCATACACTACGAACAAACCACAACCCACGGAATTCACGATGCGCAATTTGCGCAGGTCTTTGTTGAAAAAAGAAAGCAGTACAAAAAGACTGGCCAGATAACCGATAACTTCGGTGAGGTTGAATTCCATAATTGGGTGATTTATTGTCAGTGGTGATTGTGGCCGCAAAATAGCTTTTCGCACGCATTTAAAATTGAAAAGGAGTACGCTTTCGCGCCTGCCTGTCGGCAGACAGGAAAGCGTAACTATATCAACTCTCAAAAAGAAATAGTTAGAAACTGTAACTCACACCTACACTAGTGAGTGAGAAATTGAGATCAAGCGAAGGTTTTCCAACGCGATCGTCATTGTATTTCTGCTCGTACTTGCGATCCAAATAGAGATCAATCGCCTCTACCATAAAGTAACTTAAGGCCCAACTCAAGAAAACATCGCTGGCCCAATGTTGATTGTCATAAATGCGAGACAATCCAGGAATCGCTCCTATGGTGTAAATACCTGCCTTGACCCATGCATTGTCAAACTGCTTTGCAATAACATGAGCATTAGTAAAAGTCAATACCGCATGACCCGATGGAAAGGATCTATAAACGGACTCACCACCAAATGGCTTGAAATGGTTCTTTCCAAAATTACCGCCAGGTCTCGCACGACCCGTAGCCGATTTAGTTAACTGTTGGAAAAATCCAGTCGCCGTGGCAGATGATATGAGCAGTACACCCGTACGTCTCAATTTCTCATTGCGTGTGAATAAGCCAGTGAGATAAATCGCGCCGGTAAGTCCGTAGTTGTTTTGGGGTGCGCCTGCATAGTTCCCATAATCCAACAATAAAGGTGGCACCTGATCTCTATGGCTCAAAAACTCTCTATTAATATCATCATCAATAAGAAAAATTCCAAAGGTCGTCGCAGCAACGCCACCAGCAATCAAAGCATCACCACCATCCCAATACAGCGGCCTGCTATAGGCAAATCCCACACCTTGAAAGACATTTCCCATATCATAGGTGAAATCCTGCCACAGATTAGTATCGCCACGATCTACGGTAAAGTTTTGTTGTGCTTGCAAACTCGCAGCAAAAAATATAAATAGTAGGAAAAGACAGATCCTCATAGGTTACTTGTTTGTACAAAGATAGGTTCAAAAAAGCGCTCTATAAAACGAAAATCAATTGCTATTACTGCGATGTAAATTACTTATAGCTAGTTTTTTAAATAGCAGATGCTGTTGAGGAATGCTTTAAAGTTTGTAGGGTTTTACACGACTTAGGAAAGTCCCTCGATAATTTGTGGCATTTGCTTCATCGCACAATCGTAGCCTATCTTGAATAACTCCTCAGATTTTTTCACATCAAACATACCGTAGGTAAATGAGTCTTCTACTTCAAGAGCTACATCACATTGCCGCAGGCGATGTTCTGTATTACTCCACACATTAAGCTGAAAGACACGCTCGCTGATCTCGCGAATTCCCTTAATCGTTTCTAGTTCTTCATGTGGACAAATACTTACGCCCATAGTTTTCATGCCGCGATTCATTAATGGCTCTACTGGCAAGTTATTGAGAACGCCACCATCCACATAAGTGGTGTTATTAAAAATAACCGGTTTAAAGATCACCGGTACGGCACACGATGCGATGATGCTGGTAGTCAAATCGCCATCCTTCAAGTATTCGCTGACACCTTTGTTGAGGTTGGTCACGCAAACATGTAACGGAATCTTCATGGCCTCAAAACTATTTTCGGGAAGATGTTTTTGGAGCAGTCTTTTAAGCATCGATAGACGGTTCCATTCTCTTGTCAAGAGTTGGAATTTGAAGATGCGTACAAATTCTTCTTGCATGGAAAGCTCTAGAATTTCTAACGGAGAATAGCCGTGACAATACAAAGCGCCTATCATCGCACCAGCACTGGCACCCGAGATTTCGTCAGGAAAAATATCATGTTCGTTCAATGCCTGCAGTACACCAATATGAGCAGATGCCCGCGCACCACCACCAGCAAGTGCAAGTCCTATTTTTTGTGCCATAACGCAAAGATAGTAACGGTTGTATTAGTGAATAGTATTGAACTCAAACCATATCTCGACCTGCCTGCTGCAGGCAGGCTGCCGCTAGATATTGGATTACAAGCATCTTGATAACAATATCAATGTGTTTCTATACTGGTTTACAAGGATTGTAACATGGAATACATTAGCCGGTTCGAACGACAGTCGAGAACGAGCGGATTCATTGTGGGAATGTCATTGTGCAAGAACCATATCTCGACTGCCGCTCGATACTGGTTTGTAGAGATTGTAAGTTGAAAAATGCAAGCCGGTTCGAGCGGCAGCGCCGCACTGAGCTTGTCGATGTGTCGAGAACGAGCGGATTATCTACCACGAAGTTTTTTAGGAACATAATCTGAAGAAACAAAAGCGCTACTAGAATCATTCTGGCATAATGCTAATAACTTTAGTCGATCAAAATCACCGTTGATCAGCGCGCGCTTTTTACTGGCAGACCATTTTTTGATTCGTTTTTCGTAGTGTAAGGCTTGGAACAAATCACCGATAGCTTCTTGAAATACTAACTTGACCGGTCTGCGGCTGAATGTATAGGCTGTTTCTCGGTAACCTGTTTGATGCTCTAATAATCTACGTTCAAGATTGCTGGTGATTCCGGTGTATAGTTTTCCATCAGCGCATTCTAGGATGTATATGTGGAAGCTATTGAACATGTTATGAAGATGGTAACAAAAACCATATCTCGACTGCCGCTCGACACTGGTTTACTGGGATCGTAGCATAGAAAATACTAGCCGGTTCGAGCGGCAGTCGAGAACGAGCGATTTATCTAAGAGAATGTCATTGTGTTCAAACCATATCTCGACTGCCGCTCGATACTGGTTTACAAGGTTCAGTGTAAAGTATCAAATGCAAGCCGGTTCGAGCAGCAGCGCCGCGCTGAGCTTGTCGAAGTGTCGAGAACGAGCTGTTTTCTTGCAACAAGCTCATCATATTCTGCTTTCGCGAAAGCGAAATCATCCAAAAACTAAATAACTCGTGAATAACCCATGGCTATTTTCCAAAAAGGTATTCCCGTTTATTAAGTAGCTTAGCAATTCAAAATTTGATTCATGCGCAAATCTGTTATTTTAAGCTTTTTCTTGCTGGCTGCTTTGGCTGTGCAGGCACAACTACAATCTCCAGCCGATTTCCTAGGCTATGAAATAGGAACCGAGTTCTCCCGCCATGCTGATGTGGTGCGGTACTTTGAACACGTCGCGGCAAATAGCGATATGGTGACCTATCAGGAATACGGGAAGACGAACGAACGCCGACCGCTGACGTATGCGATCGTGACCAGTCCTGCCAACCAAAACAACATCGAGCAAATCAGAAAAAATAATTTGGCTCAAACGGGAATTATAGAAGGTGATGCAACGTCTGACAAAGCCATTGTATGGCTGTCCTACAACGTGCACGGTAACGAGGCCAGCAGTACGGAGGCTTCTATGGTGACGCTGTATGAATTGATTACTACTAAAAAAGACTGGCTGGATAATACGGTCATCATCATCGATCCTTGTGTGAATCCAGACGGTCGCGACAGGTATGCGAACTGGTACAATCAGGTAGCCAGCAAACCTTACGATCCTTTACAAATTGCAGCAGAGCACAACGAACCATGGCCTGGTGGTCGTCCTAACCATTACTTGTTTGACCTGAACCGCGATTGGGCTTGGGCAACGCAAGTTGAATCCCAGCAGCGTTTGAAAGTGTACAATCAGTGGATGCCGCAGATACACGTGGATTTCCACGAGCAAGGCATTAATGAGCCGTACTATTTCGCTCCTGCAGCAGAACCATTTCACGAAGTCATCACCGATTTCCAACGCGATTTCCAAAACCAAATAGGGAAGAATCACGCTAAATATTTTGACAATGAAGGCTGGTTGTATTTCACCAAAGAACGCTTTGATTTATTGTATCCTAGTTATGGCGATACCTATCCTACCTACATGGGCGCGATAGGAATGACCTATGAGCAAGCCGGTCACGGTCGTGCAGGTTTGGGAATCAATAATGATGAAGGTTTTGAATTGACGCTGGTAGACCGTGTGGCGCACCACAAAACTACCGGACTTTCTACCGTTGAGGTGGCTTCTAACAATGTTCAAAAACTGAATACAGAATTTCAGAAATACTTTGACAATAACGAGCTAACCACAAAAAGCTTTGTGTTGACGGGAAATCAGGACAACCTGATCGCGCTGGCCAACTTACTGGACCGTCACGAGATCCAGTATGGTTTTACGGGAAAAGGAAAGGCGAGCGGTGTAGGTTATGATAAAGAGAAGAAGAAAACGCTGGAATACGACATGGCCATGGTCGTGAATACCAACCAGCCGAAAGGAAAAATGGTGCAGGTATTATTTGAACCAGATGCTAAATTAAGCACACCACTGACCTATGACATTACCGCCTGGAATTTGCCAAAGGCCTACGGCCTTGAAGCCGTCGCGAGCTCTTCCCAAGTGGAATCGCTTAATGCTACCATGGAAGTCAAAAACACGGGCAATACCAACAACACAGCGACCGGTTACATTGCCAAATGGAACAGCATGCAGGACGCCAGATTCCTAGCCAAATTATTAAAGGCCGGCATCAAGGTTCGCTTTACGGAGAAGCCCTTTGTCAACAATGGTACCACCTACGACCGCGGTAGTTTGATCATTACCAAAAGTGATAACATGCGTATGGACAACTTTGGTCTGATCGTGAATTCGGTGGCCAATGAATTTAAACGTGAGTTGGAACCAGCGCTAAGTTCTTTCGCCACCTCAGGGCCAGATTTTGGTTCGCCAGACGTGAAGTTGATCAGTGCGCCACGCGTGGCGTTGTTGCGCGGTGAGCGTACCTCTTCCTTAAGTTATGGAGCGACTTGGTATTTCTTTGAGCAAGACTTGGGCTATCCAGTAACCTCTATCGATACCGGCGATCTAGGCCGTGCCGATTTAAGCCAATTCGACGTGCTGGTCATGCCAGACGGTTATTACGGTAGTTTGCTCAATGACAGCACGCTGGACAAAGTCAAGACCTTTGTACGCAGCGGTGGTAAAGTAGTCGCTTTGTCTGGAGCCGTGAGCGCATTTGCGGGTAAAGAAGGCTTTGGAGTGACCAGCAATGAGAAAGACAAAGATTCTACGGCAGGTGAGGACGAGAAAAAAGACCTGTTGATCCCTTACGCATCCCGTGAAGAATCTGGAACGACAGATTTGATTACGGGTAGTATTTTCAAGATCACGATGGACAAGACGCACCCTATGGCCTTTGGCTACGGTGATTCCTATTACAGTTTAAAGTTGGGCAGCGATTCCTACAGCTATCTGGACGGCGGTTACAACGTGGGCTGGATACCGGACGACGTGGTCAACGTCTCTGGTTTTGCAGGCGACACGGCCAAAACCAAATTAAAGAATTCGATGGTATTTGGCGAGCAGCGTCTAGGCGCTGGTAGCGTGATCTATATGGTGGACGACCCACTGTTTCGCGCCTTCTGGGAGAACGGGAAATTGCTATTTGTCAACTCGGTATTCCTAGTGAATAACAACAGGCCAGAGTTGTAGGAGTGTTGTTAGTTCGCTTTCGCGAAAGCTGAATGAACGACAATCATTTTGCAATCTGGCGAGATGAAAGACTTCGAAATTAGCCGACATTAAACGTTTAGGAATGAAAAGGTTTGCATAACCATCCATTTTCGATATATAAGAAAATCAACCCGTCATTTTCTAAAATATTGACTGTCAAGTTATTTTTAGGGAAAATGTTTTAGGTTTGTTTATATAACCGTTGCCATTAATTTAACAAACCGATGAACCAAGAACAATTAAGAGAAGAATATACTCGGCTTACAAGATTAGAGAATATTGAAGATTGTTCTGACCTTTTAGATATTTATTTGAAATATCTATTTGAAGTCATTCGAAAAAATTCTGACGATTCTAATACGCGTGCTGAATCAGAGGCAAAATTAGTTCATCAAATGATTTTCACTAAAACAGGTCATATGAAAGAACTATTGAAAGGTTTTGAATATCAATCTGAGGACAAAAGCAGGAAATTAAACAGAATTATAGACCCAACTGTTATAGCATCTCATACAAGAAATCTTTTTGAAACAATTTCTATGTTCAACTTGGTTTTTATCAACACGAAAAATACCGACGAAAAAATCATACTTTACAATTTATGGGCGTCTGCTGGATTAAAATATAGACAACGTTTTAATGTAGTTATTAAAGATTCTGAAAGCCAGGAAAAGTTAGATGATGAAAAAAAACAAATTGAAAATTTAAAAGAAGAAATTGAAAATACGGACTTATACAAAGGACTTGAGGAAAAGGACCAAAATAAAATTCAATCAAAATTAAAAGAAAAGGACTATAAAATTCAATTTAAAGATAACAAGGTTGAATTTTTTAGTTGGCAAGAAACAGTTCCGTTACTTGGAGTTAGAGATGGAATAATGGATACGATTTATACTTATTTTTCATTATACGCTCATCCCTCAAATGTGTCTGTTTTTCAATTTGGTAATATGTTCGATAAAGAAGAAAATCCATTTATTTACATAACAACTTATAATTTAAACAACTTCTTTTTTCTGTTGAGCATATTTGTGTTTGATTATATCAAATTATTTCCAGAGGTCAAAACAACCTTTGAAGAATTGAACCAGATAGAACAAATAGTGATTGATAGACAAAATGTTTTTGCAAGAGACGAAAGCTTCTCGATTAATAATGAATGGAAGGCACTCGGATAAAATAACTAATGGCAACAATGTATATAAAATATAGCGCGAGTATTTGTAAACAAAGAGGTTCGGGCACTTTTTCGAGGTCGCCAAATTTTTAAATTAGGCTTGAGTTTAACCGAATTGATAGCGCACTTTCTCAGCGCTACTTTTTATATACTCGACCGTTGTAAGTAATGCGGAAATCGTGTTAAAATTGGTTATTTGAACTGAAAAAATTAACCTCACAAACAGCACATTTATTTTTTGCCAATGCGATAAGCCAACGCTCAAAAAATAAAAGAGCTGCTTCTTGCCAACGCTATAAAATTTTAAATAGAAAAAGTTAAATTTAAAATCTGACAGAGAGAATAAATTATATGGAATTAAAAATATTGAAACCTAGAAAATCGATAAATAAGGCTTTCTTAAAAATAAAACCGAACAGAACGGAAATTGAAAGTTTCAAGATGAATTTGATTCAACTACTCGACCGAACAAATGATGTTGAATCGGAAGAATTTCATAAAAATTTAGTGATTGATTTCTTTAAAAAGACTTACTATGAACCAAATCATTTTGTAAATACTAAAGGGAAAACAGATTTAGTCATCCATAATGGAAATAAAGCAAAAAGTAATGTTGGAGTTTTAATAGAAGCCAAAAAGCCTACCAACAAATCTGAAATGCTATCTAAGAACAAATTAAATGCTAAGGCATTTCAGGAATTAGTGCTCTACTATTTAAGAGAGAGAATCACTAATAAAAATTTAGAAATAAAACATTTAGTTGTAACAAATATTAACGAATGGTTCGTTTTCGACGAACATTTGTTCGAAAGAATATTTGCTCGGAACAATAAATTTGTAAAACAATTTCAAGATTTTGAAGCTGGAAAAAAATCTACAAATGTTTTCTATAATGAAATTGCAGCACCATTTATAGATAATATAGAGCATGAGATTGAGTTTACTTATTTCGACATTAGAGAATACGAAAAACCATTACGTAACGATAATCCAAAAGATGACAATAAACTTATTTCACTTTTTAAATTATTTTCCCCAGAACATTTATTAAAACTACCATTTGCAAATGACAGTAATTCTCTTGATATAAAATTTTATGGAGAGTTATTACATATTATTGGACTTGCGGAAACCAGAAAAGGAAGCAAAAAATTAATAGACCGTAAGAAAAAAGGTGAAAGAAATACTGGTACATTTCTTGAAAATGCAATAATTCAACTTGATAGTTTAGATAAGATAAATAGACTTGACAACCCTAGTCATTTCGGAACAAACCAAGAGGAACGCTTATTTAATGTTGGACTCGAATTAAACATAACTTGGATTAACAGAATTTTATTTCTTAAACTTTTAGAAGCTCAATTAAAAACATATCATAAAGGAGACAAATCTTATGAATTTTTAAATATTAAAAAAATACAAAATTACGATGATTTAAACAGCCTTTTCTTTCAAGTACTAGCAAAACAACAATCAGAAAGAAATGAAGATGTATTAGAAATTTTCGGAAAGGTACCTTATTTAAATAGCTCGCTTTTTGAACCAACTGGAATTGAACACGGAACATTATTTATTAGCAATTTAAGTGATGACAAAACAATTCCAATTTATCCCTCTACCGTTTTAAAGAACAAGAATGGAAAAAAAAGAACAGGAAATTTAAGCACACTTGAATACCTATTTGAATTTCTGAATGCTTACGATTTTAGTAGCGAAGGGAAAGAGGAAATCCAAGAAGACAATAAATCCTTAATTAATGCCTCGGTTCTCGGTTTAATTTTCGAGAAGATTAATGGTTACAAAGATGGCTCTTTTTTCACACCGGGTTTTATTACAATGTATATGTGTCGTGAAACCATTAGAAAATCAGTTATTCAAAAGTTTAATGAAACTAAAAATTGGAATTGTAAAGACCTAGATTCGATATACGATAAAATTGAAGACCGCCAAGAAGCAAATAGTATAATGAACAGTCTTAAAATTTGCGACCCAGCAGTTGGTTCAGGTCATTTTTTAGTTTCAGCGCTTAATGAAATACTCGCAATTAAAAATGACCTTAAAATTTTACAAGACAGAGATGGCAAAAGACTTAAGGAATATCAATTTGAAGTAGTTAATGATGAATTAATTATAACTGATGAAGATGGAGAATTATTTGAATACAATCCTACAAATAGAGAAAGCCAAAGAATACAAGAAGCAGTCTTCAATGAAAAGCAAACCATAATTGAAAAATGTTTGTTTGGTGTTGATATTAACCCAAATTCAGTAAAAATATGCCGATTACGTCTTTGGATTGAATTACTTAAAAATGCTTACTACAAAAATGAAAGAGAGCTAGAAACATTACCAAATATTGACATAAACATTAAATGTGGTAATTCTCTAATAAGTCGTTTTGAATTAGAGGCTGACCTTAAAAAAGCTCTAAAAAGTAGTAAATGGACTATTGACAGTTATCGAATTGCAGTTGATACTTATCGTAATGCTCAGAATAAAGAGCAAAAGCGAGCAATGGAAAAACTAATTGATGACATAAAAAGTGACTTTAAAAGTCAAATTTCATTAAATGACAAAAAGGTAAAACGATTAAACAAATTGAAAAGTGAAATCTTTTTGATGACTGAACATCCTCAAATGTTTGAAATCTCGAAAAAAGAAAAGACAGCTTGGAATAAAAAACTTAAAATACTTACTAAAGAATCAAAGAAACTAGAAACTGTAATAGAAGAAATTAAAAACAATAAGATTTATGAAGAAGCTTTCGAATGGCGTTTTGAATTTCCAGAGATTTTAGATGATAATGGTAATTTTATTGGCTTTGATGCTGTTATTGGTAATCCACCATATGGGTTATTCAATAAGAAACAGAATAAAAAAGTAGCCTTAACTACGGATAAATTAGCTGTAGAATTGTTAAAGCATAAATATCCAGAAGCGACAGGTGGAGTAATAAATGCAGCGAGAATATTCTATGCCTTTGGTATTAAAATTAGTTCTAAAACTGGTTACCAATGTATGATTATACCTTATGGTGTTTTAACTGATACCACTTCGGTTAAACTAAGGAAGCATATTTTCAATAATCATTCTTTATTAAAGGTTGAGGCGTTTCCTGAACGAGACAGCACAAAAAGAAGAGTTTTTGAAGATGTTAAGATGTCTACAGCTATTTTATTAACTTCTAGCTCTAAAGCAAATAATAGTTTTGATATTGGAGTGTCCTATAATAGAGAAATTTCTGAAAATAGAGCTGAATTCAAAACTCAAGAATTAGTAGAATTGAATCCAGAGTTAGTTCAAATTCCTTTGACAGATACAGCCTCTTTTAATCTACTTTCTAAAATATATAAAACTAAAGATGTAATTAAACTTGGCGCGATTTCACCTTGTATAACCGGAGAAGTAGATATGACTTTTGGTAAATCTGCTTTAACAAAAAACGATAATGACAAGTTATTATTAAAAGGTGTTCAAATCGATAGATTCATAATGAAGACTGAACAAAGTCAAATTTCTCAAGGAGATATCGAATTTATAAATGAAATAATATTCGACGACATAGGCTCTTCAAAAAAGATAGCGGACTCTCAAACTAAACGAATTGCATTACAAGGTTTAACTGGAGTCAACGAAAAGCATAGATTAAAAGGCACTTATATAAAGGAGAACATATTTTTAGCAAATTCTTGCAACTATTTATTAAAACCAAATAATTACGATTTAGAATTATTATTAGGCTGGTTTAATTCTTCTTTATTAAACTTTGTATTTAAAACAAGAAGTACAAGCAGTAATGTAAATGGATATGAGGTAGATAATTTGCCCTTTATAGATTCTGATTCTAATTCTAAAATTCAAGCATTATCACATAAAATTTTAGCCATAAAGGAGCAGAATATTGACGGAGAAACGAACTTATTAGAAAAAGATATTGATTATCTGATTTATGGAATTTTTAATCTGACTAAAAATGAAATTAAAATAATTGAAAAAGCCAACGCCTAAAGCCATACACATTTGCAATTCCCTATAGCCAAAGCTACGCCAAAAAAATTGCAAAGGAGTATGTCTTGCCAAGGCTAACATTTAAACTAAATAAGAAACATCGGAAAATCAAGCAGAACGTGAAAAGCACTACTAACAACAAGGAACTGAGGTAAAAAACAAGCCATTTACTAATTTAAATTAACCCACAAGTTTCCTGTCCAAAGATTTGGATATCTTCTGGTGTTGTAATTCTCCTCAAAAAGACTCTCCTAACATTCATGGCACAATACCAACAAGGTGTTGGACTGTGATACATTGATTGTTTTCAGTCGCATTGATAATATCGAACTGTTTGAAAAGCATGTCAACGAAAACTTGACGCAAAGCTCGGTCGATTATTTTAACGACTACATAAGACCACAAACAGAAGAACAGGTCAAGGCCTGGTTTGATAAACAAGTCTATCTAGCATTGGGAATTTTGCTAAGCGCATGCGCGCAAATGGGCATCGATTCCACACCCATGGAAGGTGTAGAACCAGAAAACTACGACAAGATCTTAAATCAAACAGATTACGCCACCATCATGGCAGTAGCCATAGGCTACAGAGATCCAGAGGACAAAAACCAACCCAGCAAGAATCCAAAGTCAAGGAAGGATCTTAGTGATGTGGTGGAGAGTATTTGAAAAAAATGACAGAACCTAAGATCAGAGATTATTTATTAGGGCTAATTCCTGCAACAGAATTAGTGAAAGTAGATAAAGCTAAAAGCGATAAAAAATTAGCATACTGGAAGGACGTTGAAATGATTCAGGAAGGTGAATTTATAATCACACCCAAACATTTACTAACTATTTGCGATGACGTTTTAAACGGGAATTTAAAACTCCATCACATGATGACCATTTCATTTATGGTGATCGGTTCAGATTATTTTGATTGGGATATGGAAGACAAAGAAGGTCACAAAGTTGGTGAAGTATTAGACGAGTGGTCTAATCCAACTATAAACTATCCTATTACTTTGCCCAATGTAGTACAGTGGCAAAACTATTTACTAAATCGAGAGCGTGAAATGAACTTGTAATAATTAGTATTGCAGTTGTGTACCTTTCAATTCAAATTTGATATAGAATTCAGCTTTGTCAACTTAATTAAACTTTGGGCAAGATAATTGTTTGTGAAAAGTCAATGAGTCTTATGCAGGATACGTTTTTCTACTTAACAGGTGGAAATAAAGATCATCGAGTATAGGATATACTTTCTAAATCAACCATACTATGAAAAATCTCAAATTTTATGTCCGTTCCGCTTTTGTAATATTGTTTCTACATTCCTTTGTGTCATGCCAAATAGTAAATATGACAAGTGCAAAAATGAATAAACTTGAATTAGGTATGTCCAAAGAACAAGTGACGCAGATATTAGGGAATGATTATACTATTGCAGAAAAGCGAGTTCAAGACAGCAACGAAATAGAAGTTTTATCTTATCGAGACTTTTACAATAAGGACGAATTTTATTTATTCCTTTTTAAGGATCAAAAATTAGAAAAGTGGTATCGAGAGTTACTACCTCATGATAAGGTTGAAGTTAATTAAATATTCACGCAACATTTTTTTTGGGTTTATTGACCTTATGATTCGCCTCTAAGGCTAGAGTATGTTACGTAATCCTTCTCACCATAATAATTAAATAAAACCATTCAATAATTTGATGGTAATAAGTTTAGCTAAAAATTAAAATTTAAATTATCTGTTTTTAACTGAAACAAATCACACAAATGAGCAACCTATAGATCAATCAGTTAAAACTTGACCAATGACTAAAGCTATTCTCACCACGATTCTGTTTCTCACGATTAGCCAACTCGGTTTCTCTCAAACCAATTTTGATAAAGAGAAACTAGACAGCTACTTTCAAGCACTAGAAGACAACGAAAAATTCATGGGCAGCGTTGCTGTGTCAAAAGATGGCGAGCTGCTTTACACCAACTCCATAGGCTTTGCAGACGTGGAGAATAATGTAGAAGCCACTGAGGAAACGAAGTATAGAATAGGCTCTATAACCAAAACCTTCACCACAGTATTGGCAATGAAAGCCGTCGAAAACAAGATGCTGGACTTAGATCAAACCATTGACAAATGGTTCCCATCTATTGAGAACGCTAGTGAAATCACCGTAGAACATTTGTTAGGACATAGAAGCGGTATCCATAACTTTACTAATGATGAAGAATATTTAACTTACAATACCCAGTCAAAAACGGAACAAGAACTGGTAGATATCATTGCCAATGGTGGTAGCGATTTTGAACCAGACAGCCAGGCAGAATACAGTAATTCCAATTTTGTATTGCTGACCTACATACTTGAAAAGACTTTTGAAAAACCGTATTCAGAATTGGTCAAAGAGCATATTGTTGAACCTATAGGATTGACCGACACCTATGTCTTTGGAAACTTAGATACTGCTAATAATGAAGCCAAATCCTATAAATTTCTAAATACTTGGAACGTAGAACCAGAAACAGACGCTAGCATTCCGTTAGGTGCTGGAGCCATCACATCAACACCAGTAGACCTCACCAAATTTGCAGACGCTTTATTTGCTGGAAAATTGGTGACGCCAGAAAGTTTAGAAATCATGAAAACCATAAAAGATGGTTATGGTAAAGGACTATTTCAGTTTCCTTTCTATGAAAATATAGGGTATGGTCATACCGGCGGCATTGATGGATTTAGTTCGGTTTATACCTATTTTCCAGAGAGTAAGGTTTCTTATGCTTTAACTTCAAATGGGACTAATATCAATAACAACGATATCTCTATCGCTGTGCTAAATGCTGTTTATAATAAGCCCTATGAAATTCCTTCGTTTACAAGTTATAGTTTGACCACAGAAGAGTTGGACCCATATTTAGGAGTTTATGCATCCAGCCAAATTCCTATGAAAATTACAATTACCAAAGAAGGAGCTACGTTGATCGCTCAAGGAACTGGTCAACCGGCCTTCCCACTAGAAGCCACAGAAAAAGACACCTTCAAGTTTGATCAAGCAGGAGCAAAATTTCAATTCAATCCCTCAGAAAACTCTATGATCCTATTTCAAGGCGGCGGACAGATTTTATTCAGCAAAGAGCAAAACTAGCGCGATGATCGATCGCACCCAATGTTAGCATCTCTTAATCATGTCCAAGGTCTACAAAAGACTTTCCGGGAAGGAATTTGCGACTCAATTCTATAGCCTTGTCTATAAAATTTTTGTGCAAAAGAATATAATTAAGTGATGCATTATATTATCATATCTAGTTGCATATAATTCAATCACATTTAGTACTCTTGCTCCAATCTTTGCAACAGTAAAAAAGCCGCGTATTGCTTTAATAGTAAAGAGGTTAACTTAGTTTAAGTTGGTGATTATTCACTTTGGAATATGGAATTACTAGTGCTGTATGTTGGTTTTATATTGGCTGCATATGCCGTGATCGGGAATGATGTTATTCAAACTCTGGGAACCTTTCTTACTTCTAATAACAAAACCCACTGGACGGTCTTGTGGGGTTATGCTTCAGCTATTTTAATAGGTACGTTACTTTACGGTTGGTATTTTTATAATGGTGATGTTTCATACGATAGATTGGATAAAATTCCGCTTCCAGAAACCTTGAACTGGTGGTATTTGATTGCTCCGCTTTCTTTGCTCATTATTACCCGTTTTGGAATTCCCGTGAGTACCACTTTTTTAATATTGAGTGTTTTCTCCAGTCAGCAGCTTATTGAAAAAATGGTGATGAAGTCTGTTTATGGCTATGCACTATCTGTGGTCTCTGCATTTGTACTGTACCTGTTAATTGCAAAACTTTTTGAATCCAAAAAGTCTATTGATAAACTGGAACAAAGCAACCAAAAGAAGTTTTGGATCGCTGCCCAATGGGGTTCCACCGCATTCTTGTGGTCTCAATGGTTGATACAGGATTTTGCCAATATCTATGTATTCCTTCCCAGAGATTTGTCAGTTTGGGAATTGGTGGGTTCTATTGTAGTGATTTTGTTGATCATGGCTTACATATTTAAGAACCGCGGTGGTAAAATTCAAGAAATTGTCAATCAAAAAGTCAATACGAGAAATATCCGTTCTGCTACAATTATTGATTTGTGTTACGGGTTAATTCTATTTCTTTACGGGAATTACAATTCGGTACCCATGAGTACTACTTGGACATTTATTGGGATCCTTGCAGGACGCGAAATTGCAATCAATTATTTACTCAACAAAAAGCAATTAAAGAACTCGTACAAACTCATCGCTAAGGATTTTGCTAAAGTTAACATAGGCTTGGCGGTAAGTATTTTCATTGTCTATGTCATTCAGCTGTTTAAAACAATGTCATAGGAAACATCGTTTACAAGATCGAATTTTAGTATAGGGTTCGTTCTAAAATATAAAAGATCAGAATTGGTTACTTTTAAATACCAACCAAAACCAATTCTCATGAGAACCTTCAAATACATAGGTCTTGTTGTACTAGCCATTATCATCTGGACCGCCTTTATTGGTTACGGAACCATGGATGGATTTCTACTAAGATCGATCACATCAGAAGATACTTCAGAAGCATTTATTGAAGCGGCACAAGAAAAGATAGAGGAAGACTTTGTCGGCAATTTTGCGATGATGCTCATAGAAGATGGAGAGGTCGCAAAGACCCATTTCTATTCTGTTGATCAACCTGTCAACGAGAACACTGTTTTTCCTGTGGCTTCCATTAGTAAATGGGTCACTTCGTTTGGAATCATGAAATTGGTCGAGCAAGGCAAGTTGGATCTTGACAAACCAGTCGATGATTACCTCACCAGATGGCAGTTACCAGAAAGCGATTTTGACAACAACAAAGTTACCATTAGGAAATTATTGTCTCATTCCTCAGGATTGGTGGATGACTTGGGTTATAACGGGTTTGAACCTAACGAAAAAGTCCAGACCATCGAAGAATCACTCACCAAAGCATCAGATACTGACTATTCTGACGGCGTTGCCATTGTTGGGTATGAACCAGGAAGCCAGTATATGTATTCCGGTGCTGGATATACCATCTTGCAATTGTTGATTGAGGAAATTACGGATTTATCTTTTCAGGAGTATATGACCAAAGTGGTGTTTCAACCCTTGCAAATGAACAACTCCACATTTGTAATTTCAGAAAAGCCCAATCTTAAACTGGCGCCCATCTATAAAAATGATGGAACAACCAGACCGATGAATACTTTTACCGCTTTGGCAGCAGCTTCACTATTTACCACGACTGCAGATCTGTCCAAATTTGTTCAAGCTAGTGTGTCTAGCAATCCAGTGTTAAGAGCAGAAACTATTGCTACTATGATTGAGCCAGAAACCTTCATTAATGAGATGGGAGTTTACGGATTAGGTCCGCATTTGTACAGCCAGAATGCTACAGACTCAAAGGTAATAGGTCACGACGGTAGCGGCAACGATGCGATCAATACCGCCGCTAGAATCGACCTAATGTCCAAAGATGGCATCATCATTTTAGAAACAGGTAGTTATGATATTGCCTCATCTCTCGCCGATGAGTGGTTGTTCTGGAAAGCAGGAATCGCAGATTATGTCGTGATCCAACGTAATAAAACCTTCTTGTTTCTTTTATTGGGAATTGGGGTTATAGTTATCATCGGGATTTCCATATTTATTTTCAAACGAAATAATAGAAAACGCAGGCTGGTATAAGAATCTAGCTGCTGCCTCTAATTCATTGGTCAATGAAATACATCAAGCCAATCTGACTAACTTTGCCCAGTTTCAAAAATCATCATGACAAATTTCTTTCAAAAGCAACAGCTCTTTTTGATTATACTAACGAGCGTCGCTATCCTAACAAGCTGTAAAGAGATGCCATCATATCCTACGGAGGATTCAACAATGGACGCGCTCGATCAAGCAGCTCTAGCAATGGAATCTCAATCTCAAGTTGACGCTGATCAGAGCAGTATAGATCCACTAGAAATTCCCGATGGATATGTCCAGTTTCAAAAGATAAGCGGTGATCTCAACAATGATGGGAAAGATGATCAAGTCCTGATCATCAAGGCGACAGATCCTGATAAGGTGGTCATGAATAGATTTGATAAAAAGGTGGATCGGAATAGACGCGGCATCTTGATCTACCTGAGTCATGGTGATGGTTATGAGCTTGCCCTTGAGAATCTGAATTGCTTCTCTTCAGAAAATGAAGATGGTGGTGTGTATTACCCACCAGAACTGGAAGTGACGGTAAATAATAACAAATTGTTCATTGATTATCTGCACGGGCGTTATGGTAACTGGAAATATACGTTTAGGCTAGAAGATGATTGTTTTAGGCTGATAGGATATGATAACAGCGACAATTATGGACCTATTGTAAATCGCACCACGAGCATCAATTTTTTGAACGGACTTAAAATCGTCAATGAGAATGTCAATGAAAATACCATGGAAAGCGGCGATGAAGTCTATGAAGAAACCCGATCCAATCTCACTAAAAACACGCCTGTGTACTTATCTAAGGTTAAGGATTTTGATGGTCTGGATGTGCCATGGTTTTGATCTAATTTGAGATTTTTCATAAATTGGCCTAACCAAATACGAAAATATAAATGATCATCAAGAGCCAAAACAGACGTCTTTTCACCATTCTAACCATCGCATTAGGAATTCTCTTGATTCCGGCCATCGCGATGCTCTTCACCACAGAGGTGAATTGGTCAGCATTTGACTTTATCGTTATGGGATTCTTGCTGGTCTCAACAGGTCTGGCGCTGGAGTTTATTCTGCGCAAAGTCCAAACCTCCAGAAATAGAATACTATTAGGAGTTGCTCTATTGGTAGCGTTGTTCTTGGTTTGGGCAGAGTTGGCCGTAGGTATCTTTGGGTCACCTTTTGCGGGAAGCTGATGCAATTCATTATGACCTTATAGATAATAATTCAATTATAGAATTTCGTCTAGGATTGCTATCATCAATGACTCAGAGAAGAACCGTTTTTCACTTCAAATAATACTTCAACCCCAGAATAAAATTATTGCTATAGAAATTCTTAATTGTAAAGAATTCTGCATTTGCATTTATGATAAAGTAATCTGAGACTGGATAACTCAAAGAGCCGCCATATCTAAGGAAACTGCCAGAGAATGTATCGAGAAAGGCACCTGTATTGATTTGTGCTTCTAACTTAGACGGTAGGTTCTTGTAGCGGTAATTTAATCCGCCGCCGCCATAGAGACGTTCTTTGATGGTCCAGTAAGGAAAACCTTCTCGCTGATCTCTATTCCCTAACATACCAGAACCTTCCACAAAAGGAATGAGTGTCGAGTTGGTAGCTAGTTTTAGGTTATAGCCCACCTTAGCCAGTACCAGACCGTCGACGGCACCATCAGTATAGTAATTCCCTTCTAGCGTCGCGACGATGTTCAAGTTGTTTTTAAGTTGCAACTCTTCATAAACAGTTGCTTGTGCCCGATAAATATTCAATGCATAGGCCGGACCTGTAATGGCAGGTTCATAAGAAAGCTGTAGCGAGTTATACAAGCTATCAATGGCAAGTGATGCCGCTGCATCTAGCTTATAAAACAACTGGTTGTCGTTAGTATCCATTTCTACAGTAATACCGCCATTGTAGTTTACTTTTTTAGTGCGTTCTGGACTGGTATAAGCGTACCGCGCACCGTAAAGGTTGAAGTCTCTATTAGCGGGATCATCTTGTCTTACAGGTATGGCATAGGCTGTAGTTTGCGTAAGACCAAATTGGTGTCTGCTGCCGTTTTTGGCGCGTTGACCATAGAGAAACCTGTTGTTGAGTTGGGTTGGAGAGAAGCGGTCTGTAACCAGGTTGCTAAAAGTTTCTAGAGTGGTACCTTTCTGGATGCGCAAGTCCTTGACCAATTTACTTTTTACGGCTGGGTTCAGCGAATTCCCATAGCGTTCTAAAAATACTTTTTTCTGCTCTACGGTAGCATACGTTACAATTTCATTCCATCGTTGTTGCTCAAGTTGCTGTTCTTTTAAAGGTAGTCTTCGCTGGTATTCATACGCTTTGATGATATTGTTTTGCGCTAGTTGCGTTTGTACCATCAATTTTAAAAAAGGTACATTTTCAGGCTGGTCATTTATTAAGACGAGTAACTCTTTCTCGAGTTGTTGGTAATCCCTCAATTCAAACAACCATTGCATTCTATCGATCATAGGTACGGTATCAGAACACTGTGACCAGTCCAGTGCCTTGCGGTACGCACCTATAATGGAAAAGGCGTAGGCAATATCTGCACTCGCGCCATGTAGTTCTTCATCTTCACACGGTGTTTTATAAAGCAATTCTTGAACCGCGCGTTGTGGATTGTTAGCCAGTAGATATTGAATGTAAGCTGGGTAGTCCGTTTCTTTAAGGAATTCAAACTCACCATTGAGAATGCGCCATTCCTTCACAACTTCTGCATTTAGATCACTACATTTTGCCCAGGCAATCGCTTCAGTATACTTTTGATCCTGTGCATAACTCCATGCGATGGAATTTGCCAGTGGTTGTAGATCTTCATCCTCACAAGACGTTGTTTTACTCAAATAGAGTTTAGCTTTTGCTGGATCATAATCAACGAGGTAATTGAGCAGCACCCGTTTCTCATCAGGATCATCAGTCACAGCGAGCGCTAGAATCGCCTTTTCTGGAGTCAATTCCTGGCGGCGTTGTTCTAAAAAATAATCATTGTATTGCTTCTTAAGTACTGCGTCATTGGGATATAAACGCATCTGGCGCTCCATCCAAGTTTTCCGAATGTATAAATATGGATAATCACTGTTTTGAGTCAGCTTTCGCGAAAGCGAGATCAATTGATCATCTTTGGTTTGCTGAAACCTTCGTTCTAAAAAAGGCCATATTGCAAATTCCCGACCAGACCATCCCAGATAGGTCTTGAGCGCCATCCAATCTTCTTCTAGATAACTATCACTGCTAGAAATCTTGTACTCTAGCCGGTCAACCGCTTTATCCAACTCACCGTTAGAAACGTAATAGGCGATCTCTTCATCAATGGTTTCAAAAACCATTCTACCGCTGGAATACTCTTCAAATTTATTGAGATAATCGATGCCAGCAGGAGCAAGTCCGGACTGATAATTACCGGAGAGATCCAGCTGTACTTCAGGTTTTGGAGTTTGAAAAGTGTACAAATAGCCATCTAAAAATGGGGTTCGAGAATACTTGAATCCTTTTACAGTCAGTTGATCCTCAATAGGAGCGATGTTCTTTTGCGAGACATAGACCATCCACGTTTGTTCTGTTTTTGAGTTGCCAGAAACGGTGATGTTTTGATTTTTAATATCAAAATTGAATTTTGATTCGCGCCATTGCTGGGTCTTTTGAGCAGCCTCTTTTGCAGTGACAATGGACAATAATGGATATTGCTTTTTAGTATCGGTCAAATATTTAGAAAAGGTAGGGAATAGGCCATTCTTGCCGTCTACGGTTTGTTGCCAACCCAGCTTAAATTTATTGCGATAGTCATAATCTCCCTTGCTACCTATGCCATCGTTTTCAGGAATTTGATAGGCGTCATCAGGATGTATAAAGTGTGTCCAAATACCGGTATATAAGAAAGTCGATTGATGCGCATAGATGCCATTTTGATTGATGACATAACCACTCGTGACTCTAGGGAAATCGTAAAAATTATCATTGTAGGGTTCAGGATCAAACTCACGCGCAGCGCCTTCTTCAAAATCACCGAAATACAGGCTGCTCATCACCTTAAGCGATGGAATCGCAACGCTCAAGGCGTCAATTCCTGTAGGATCAATAATATTGGATGGAGGCACATAAGTAACGGGCAGACTTCCAAAACCTGACGACTTCCATTTTTTAATGGCGCTTGAAAGTGAAATCTCCATAACTTCCTGATCTGGCCAGTCCTGAATGGTAAGCGACTGGTGATTGTATCCATGAAATCCTATTTCATGACCACTTGATATTACAGACTTCATCAAAACGTCTGAGGCTATCAATTTTTTACCGTTTATGTTGATTAAGGCGTTATCCCATTCTGGAAAAAGAAATGGAGGTTCTGTCTTGCCTCTATAATCAAAGGCAGGAATTGCTGTGTATGAGATTCCAGTCTGTCTCGCGAGCCGCTGCATATCAGGCCACCAGTTTTCTTGATAAAAGTCTTGTTGGGATTGGCTAAATTCTGTTTTAATAGGCTCAAGTTGTGACTGATAAAGCGGCGATGGAAAGTCATCCAGAAAAATAGCTCCTACATTAGCTACTGGATATGGAACCGCTTCAAGGCCACTTAAGATCACTGAAAAATAAAGGCCACGATCTTTCTTTTGGGAATACTGTGTGGAGTTAAAACTAATTACCTGACCATTCCCAATCTTATGTTTTATAATGGATGGATATTCAGGATCGTTAACTGCAGTGGCTAGTACCTCAATGGTAGGCAGGAAATTTTTTGATTTAAGTCCGTAATGGTTAATGTCATTATCATATTCTCCATTTTTGAGATTGGGAATCAGCTCCTTTTTGAAGACATAGCTATATGATGTAACATCAGTTTCATAGTTGGAATTTCGTTTCACGCCGGCAAGAAATCCAAACTTTGCATCGTCTGACGTGTTCGTAAATACCAACGTATTTCCTTTTACCACAAAACTTATAAGACTTTCAATAGCTTTATTGTTAAGTGCCTTACTATCTTTCACTACGACAACTTTTGAGGTTTCAGGTAGTGATGTATCGTTGTTGAAATCGCTAACGTCTATTTGCTGGTAAGGAATCTTTGTATAATTGACCGTCTTCCTGATCTGATTATTGTAGTTATTGCTTTCGGGATCTTTGGAGTCCAGAAGGAAGACCACCATAGGTTCCTTACTATCCTTATCGTATGTAACCCTGGTGACTTCTATACCGGCTTTATCACTTGCGCATCCATTGAAAAATATGGATACTACAGCCAGTGATAAAATATATTTAAAGATCCTGAAGTTTCTGTTATTCATTGATTTAAGATAGTAAATCCATTACTCTTGTGGATTTTGGGATGTTGATGATTTCATAAACTGTAATATTTTCAGTTTTATAATAAGGCTTTATAGTGCGACCTCTTTTCTTTAATATCTGAAGCAAGTCCATCACTTCTTGCTGCTGTATGCGATTTATAATGTTCTCACCATCGACTACCTTATTTTCATCATAAATGATGACCATGACACTTTGAGGTAAAACGATATCAGGATGAGTTTTCAAATAATATTCATCTGTTTTATGCTGCTCATACTCTAGATCTCGTTCAGGATATTCTTCTATAAAGGTTTTGTAGTCCAGAAAATATTGATTCCCATCACTTAATCTAGCATTACGATCATTGTGAACTAGGGCGTAGGAAAAGGGCAACAATTCAGTATTCATGTAATCGTACACATTGATAATCTCACCATAAACTGGATTTTTAGTTGGATAACTGTCGATGCGATCCATAGGAATTTGCCAGATTATGATACCGAAAACAAATAATGCCAAACCTATTTTTGAAGTTAATTGAAGCGTATCCGTTTTCATAAAATGAACCAAAGTGACGTACAGTGAATACATAATACCTGTAATGAGAATAGGTATAAAAACACATACCACTTGCAGCATCAAATCCTTGTCAATGAACGTCAGATCCATCGAGCTCATGATCATAATAGCACTCGTCAAACTTGCGATCATAATCAATCCCTTGTATGCAGCCTCTTTTGAATACAGAAATACAGCGACTCCCAACCATGCTAATGAAGCGGTCACATAAATGATCTCAAGCTGAGCCAAAGGAAGAATTAATTGAGGCGTATAGGTGTAGCTATTGTAATTAAAAAGATTGGAATACAAATAAGAAGATAAATCTGTGTCTTGATGTAGAGAGGCTAACACGAGAATGCCCAAGCCTATAACCATTGCCAATAAATAGGATGATATCGCGCTTGCCACTAAAGACCTATGTGACTTAATTTGAAATATTCCACAGATGGCAATTCCCAAAGGAACGATCCAAACAAACACAAAAAAGTCAATAAAAAATATACCCAGCAACAGAAGAAACTGTGATACAATAAATTGTCTAGGCCGGTTTTTTTGAGTGATTGGATAAATCTGATATACTAAATATGGTAAGAATATGGATAAGGCCAGGAAAACCGATTTGGGCTGCGTGATTAGGTTGATGTTTAAGGGCAACAGCACATATAAGGCAGTAAATGAGAGCCCAGCAACCATTCCCGAAACAACTGTGTTACCCATTAATTTGTTGACGGTCCAGAATAAGGAAATGGTGAGTAATGCAGCTTCTATCAATCCAAATGAAGTCAAAGCGATATCGTCAGTAATACCGGTAATCTGGCTATAAAAACTGATGATGGCAAACTCACCCATCATCGTACCTTGGTTAAAGAACCAATGCTGCAAAGAGAGATCTTTTAAATGGGCTAGATCAGAATACCATAAATCACTCAACAAATAACTGTCATACTTGAAAAAGTAATAACGAGATCCATAGGCGATGACCGCTAGAATCGCACCTACAAACATTTGATATTTCAGAAGTTTACGATTCAGGTCTTTTTTACCGATCTGATTATTGGCTTTCCGAAAATTGCGCAATGAAATCCAGGATTGTTTATTTTCTGTAGCTCTTATGATATAAAGAATACTGCGTCTCCTGATTTTTTCCAACTGATTTAGAAGAGGCTTACCTTTTTTGAGTCGTAAAAAATTAAAGAGCAGCACAGCTCCTAAAATGGAAATAACCACCAATAGATCATAAGCATCTAATTGAGTCAATACCATAGTAACGATGGTTAATAAGCTTATCACAACAAGGTATCGCATCACAAAATAATCCATGCCACGCCTGGCAGATTTCTTTTTGATGGAGATTAAATTGATCAAATACACCAACCCAAAAAATAGCATTAACCTAAGCGGTCCCCAAAACATGGATGGCGTATAGAATAAATCCATACTAAGGTCTAAATTCAGGAATCTTCTGTAGGTCTATCTGGCCTACAAATACGTCGAATTGATAGGGTTTCAAACGATTCAGTATCTCTGTTCTCAACTTTTGAGAATCAGCATATTCAATGAGTAAGATGGGTAGATTATATGTGTCGCGTATTTCAACAGTGCTATTGAGGCGTTCCTCAAACCCGTCATTGGAGCGCATCTGGTACTGCTGTGTTTCAAAATTATAATCACTCGCTACACTTTCCACCGCAACGATATCTATATATGGTTCAGTAGCATCTACGATTTGTAAACCTGCGTTTTGCATGAGCACGCTTTCGCGAAAGCGAACTTTCAATTCTTTCAAAAATGACACGAGAGCAGCTTTATTATTGGGAGTCGGGCCAAAGCTGGTATAGTTATCCAGATTGTCGAGGAACAGCCCATCAAACTTTTTAACCGCTAGATGTTCTTCAATAAGGGAAAATAGAGCCTCTCGAGTTTGTGGAGCGGCAATATCAATGACATAACTATTCCATATTTCATTATACTGTAGGGTTTCCTTTTTAATTTCCTGATAATGTACGGCGGCAGCATTCACCTCGCCTAGACTAATATAAGCGAGTACTTTCTTGTTTTGGGTTTTTAGTAAGGACACATCTTCTGGACTGAATAATTGTGGCTCAACAACCACATAGTCCAAACCGCTAACCGTATTGGGATAAAAATCGCCGTAACAGATCAAGGCATTATGGACCGTATGTTGAACTGTCTTACAAGAGCTTGTAATGGTCAAAAAGGAAAATATCATCAATTTAATAGGCCGCATAATAATAGTAATCCAGTTTTTTGAAGAATCTAAAGGTAACCAGTGTGCTCCATGCTGCAAATAATATGGAGCCAGCCAGCATTCCAACTGCAGCATACTCATATGAAATCCAGCGACTCATTGCGATACCAATAATTCCATTCAAAAGTATGGCGCAAATGATAAATATCACCGGTGTTTTGTGTCTATTTAACGTGTACAGATACAGTACGTTAAGCATGCCTAAGGTGAGCATGAAATATCCCAAACTACCCACAGCACAAACCCATAAACTTAGATCATTCAAACGACCGTTGAAAGCAGCCTCATAACCCCAATCTTGTGTAACAATAAGGTATAAAGCAACAAAAACTAACAAACCACTGATCAAAAATAGAGCTAAGTGATTTTTATAATGACGCATCATTTTGC
The DNA here is from genome assembly GCF_900101765.1 of Nonlabens sp. Hel1_33_55. Classification (NCBI taxonomy): domain Bacteria; kingdom Pseudomonadati; phylum Bacteroidota; class Flavobacteriia; order Flavobacteriales; family Flavobacteriaceae; genus Nonlabens; species Nonlabens sp. Hel1_33_55. The sequence goes on along the minus strand of NZ_LT627735.1, from coordinate 1,666,295 downwards.
GATTGAAATTGTCAAACTGATGGAAACGTTCCGTTCTCTGGTGGTACTCTAAAAATCTTGAAAAAGATGAAATGCTATATTCCATCACGCCAGCAAGAAGAAAGAAAACAAGAATAGCAAGATCCATCCCTATTTCATAATTGGGTTCATAGTAGATAAAGTAAGGTAACTCTCTTCCAGCATGACTGGACCACGCGATAATCCTATCCATAAAGACAAAAACATACAATAATGTACCATAAATAAAGTAATTGACATTTCTATATACAGCCAGCGCCTTGCGAGGTATCTGGTCTGTATAACTTTTACTTTTTGCAATAATATTCTGGAAAAAATAATGCAGGTACAAAATTGATATACAGAGACCAATCAATATTCCTATCCAGTGAATCAAATAGGTGTTCAGATTTGTGTACCAATGAAGGAGCAGCGTTATTAACGTGCTTATCCCAACTGCGACAGAGATCATCCAGCGTCGTTTGACGGTGTATAAAGGTGCTAGAGCCAGTAATAAGGAACCTATTAAAAAGGCATAAATAAATGTGATCGTAATAAACTTGAATGGAAAAAGCCTAATGAAAGAATTGATAATGGCAAGGATGGCAAAACCTACCGCCATCATTTCAAGACCTATTATATGTATTTTTTGGATAACGCGATACGTCATCTGATAATCTTCATTATACCAGTAGAAGGAGACTTGTTTACCTGTGGCTTGCACAAATCCGCCGGTCGCTACAAGGCCTAGAATAACACCTAGAACTACAGCGGTGCTCTGCAAATTGTTGAATCCCACAAAAGTCCATAATGAGAAACCGAATAGGATTACAGCAACAATCTGTATTACAACAGGTAATAAGTGAAACATACCAATGCTGTAATCTTTAATAAAGAGTCCCGCGCGACCACTTAGATAATCATTAATGGATATGCGCTTGTAGTTGTTATTTTCTGCAGTGAGTTGATTCTCATTTTTAAGCTGGTTAAATTCTGGAGTATCCAGCTTTTCAAAAATAAACTGAGCGAGTTCATCTGTTGTTTTAAATCCATAATCATCAATCAAGTCCATCTCACGTATCCCGAACGATTCTATAGTTGCTATAATAACAAAGGAATTGATAGGTTTGCCATTCCGTTTTTTGATGGCATCTATTAAGGCTTTCAGCTGTTGATTTTGTGCATTCGTTCTCATGCCGGTGAGTGCTTTATGGTTGATTCGGCATGAAGTTTTTCATAACAATCCTCATAGGATGAGATGAACTTATCTACTGTAAAATGATCTAAAACTCGCTGGCGACCATTTTTACTCATTTGTAAGCGCAACTCTGCATTAGTTAATAACTCAATAACTCTGTTCCCTATTTCTATCGAATCTTTAGGCTTGCATAGAAATCCAGATTTTGAGTCCAGAGCTTCCCTAACGCCGCCTACATCTGTAGCTACCACGGGAACTCCGCTAGCCATGGACTCGATGACTGTGTAGGGAAAACCTTCAGAGATTGAGGTCAGGATAGAAATATCACCTTCGGCAAAAAGCAGTTGTGGATCTGGTCTTTGTCCCATGAATTTGAAATTCTCCTGAATATTCAGTTGCTCGATAAGCGCAATACATTCTGCTGTGTATTCGGGAACGGCTTCATCATCACCGTACAAGAGATATTGAATGTTGGGAATGGTTTTACTGGCATGAGCACAGCTATGGATCATAGTAATGATATCCTTGAGTTCAAAGACTCTAGCCAGCGCAACAACCGTAGGAATATTTTTTAAATGGTCAGGTTTTGGTCTTGGTTTGAAAAGTTCTGTATCCACTCCATTATATACCACGCTAATTTTATCAGCCGGTGCACCATACCATTCTTCCCACTTGCGATTAAACTCATTGACAGATATGATCAAGTCTGCCTTGAAGTAGCACAGTCTAGTAATGGCCTCAGAGAACTTAATCAATAAATTTTTAAGAAAAAATGGATATTCAGAATTGTTGATGGCCAGCAGTCGTTCTCTAATGAAAACACCGTGCTCAGTCAACAGGATACGAGAGTTATATTTATAACTAGCAATAAGGGCAGCTATGGTAGGGAATCCACTAAGTGTGAGGTGTGCGATGTCAGTTTTAGGAACATCAGTTATAGCTAGCGGGATCAAAAACCGATAAATCCAACGCATACCTATGGTCATATCCATGATGGTCGCGCTGGGATTTCGATCTGGAATGACAACTTGTTGTATCACCTCTTTGTACGTTTCCCAAACAGCCTCACTGCGCATGGTTTCTTTGTAATCATAGTCTTCAAAGAAATGCCAGAGTTTACGGAACATAGCGTCCAGTCGTGGCATATCCTGTTTCTCGTTATAAATAAATTCCAGCAGTTCACGGAATACTGGCACAAACTTTTCTCGAACCACAGCGTCCTGCGTCCACTCCTTCTTACCTATAGTTTTATAATATTGATCACCATAGTCAATATAATCAAAGGGCTCATCTGCAGTCCATAGCGGTACTTGAAAGACCTCATTTACGGAACTAGGCAATTCATACCTAGTTTTTGTCTCAAACGCTGCATTAATTGAATAAATCGTGAACTTAACACCGGTAGTCTTACTACATAAAATATGGGCCCATGTTGAAACACCACCGCCGTTAAAGGGATAGGTGCCTTCAGTGATTAGAAGAACTCTAATTTTAGGATCCATGACTACGAATTTAACAAACGCATTATTGCTTTTGTTGAGAGCACTTCAAGCAGCGAAAATAGAACCTATAAAGCACTCCATAACTATAAGTTTTGATCAAATGATTGATGGTGTTTACGCTTTCGCGAAAGCGAGGTTATCATCCATCTATAACCTTCATTAAAAAATTCCCAAATAGAATTATCTGTAGGTGAAAAGGACGTTTTTCTTTTACCTTAGAAAAAAGAAGTGATGAAAACGAAACAGATAGGTACCACAGATTTAAGAATACCGCCCATTGCATTTGGGTGCAATGTTTTGGGTTGGACCATGGACAAGAAACAATCCTTTAGAGTTTTGGACGAGCTGTATGAAATGGGGTTCAATTACATGGATACAGCAGACGTTTACTCCAGGTGGGTTGATGGTCATGAAGGTGGTGAGAGCGAGCGCATTCTAGGTGCATGGATGAAGGAGCGCGGCCTGCGGGACCGCATCATCGTGGCGACCAAAGTAGGTATGGATGTAGGTCAAGGTCATATCGATCTGTCCAGGCAGCACATCAACAAGCAGATCGATAAGAGCCTAGAAAACCTTCAAACCGATTATGTAGATATTTACTTTTCGCATAGGCATGATGAAAACACAGCCGTCGAGAATGTGCTGGAAACCTATGCAGACCTGATCAAGCAGGGAAAGATCAGGCATATAGGCGCCAGCAGTTTTCCATTGGATACTTTTAAGGAAGCTATCCAACTTAGTAAGGAGAAAAGCCTGCCTAAATATCAAGTCTACCAACCAGAATACAGCCTTCTAAAACGAACCGATTTTGAAAATGGTTATCAGGAATTTGTTATGAAAAATAACGTTGCTATTACCAATTACTGGGCGCTAGCCAACGGTTTTCTAACCGGTAAATACGAAAGTGTCGAAGACATCAAAGGATCGTCCAGAGAAAAAAATCTCAAGAAGTATTTTGATGATAGAGGTAAACGTGTTTTGAAAGCCTTGAAAAAAGTCTCTGACGAGTCCGGCATCTCACAAGCTGGAGTCACTATTGCCTGGACTATGGCACAGCCAGGAATAACAGCGCCTATCGTTAGTGCTACTAAGATATCGCAGTTGGAGGCATTTAAGGAAGCAGCTTCTCATGAGTTGTCTCAGGAATTGCTGGATTTGTTGAATGAGGCTAGCGATGGCGAATAGCTAGCGATTTGAGATTGTCAAATAAGACTTAACTCAAAAGCCTAAAAGATGATTTTTAGTTATTTAATTGAGTTGGTGGTTCGGGTTGGATGGTTAAATTTACTTCGAGAGCTATAAGTTATCACAACACTTTTACAGGAAAAACAAAACCCTACATTTTCATGTAGGGTTTGCAATTTAAGTGACCTCGACAGGATAAATGATCCTGATGGAACTCCCGTATGAAAATGCAAACCTGCATCGCTATGGCGATACGGTTTCGGTTTTACTTCCAAAGCTTGAAGCTATCGCTTCGCTTTTACAGGAAACACAAAACCCTACATTTTCATGTAGGGTTTGCACTTTAAGTGACCTCGACAGGATTCAAACCTGTAACCTCTTGAGCCGTAATCAAGTGCGCTATTCAGTTGCGCCACGAGGCCGTTTTGCCTAAGATCAGTGATCTTTTAGCGGGTGCAAATATAACTCTATTTTAAAAAGAGGCAAATCTTTAAGGTATCTTTGATCCTTAATTTTAGTTCTCATTGATTCTGCGGTTTTTAGGGTATTTAACTTGATAGCTAAAATCTCTTTTTTCTTGAATACCGCTAGGTATATCTAAAATCCATGTCAGAATATTGGTGTCTTTATTTATGGACGCTGTTCCAATTTCTATGTCGTCTATTTTAATTTCAGAATTTGCACTGATGGGTATACGATCTTGTAATTTAACCTGAACGCTTTTACTACGGTTATTTTTTAAAGTTATTTCGTATTGCTTCTCTAGAATTCTGTTGGACCCCAAGAAACTCCTGCTCGCAAGATCTTTAATGTCTTCTCTTTTTACTGTTATTTGAGGATCGATGCCTAAACTAATTATTAAGTTTTCATCTGTGGTGTCGGTGTCAAAATATATCTTACCAGTATAGGTATCATCAAAATAAACATTTGCATCACCAGGTATAAGATTCAACCGCTCATAATTATTCAAGATTGCAGTTAGGAATACGTTTTCATTTATAGCCGGTGCAGTATAATATTCATATGTACTAGCAATATTGTTGCTAGAGATATTGATATCGATTGTTTCGCCGGTTGAAGGTATATTATACTTTTGGTTCAAGGTAAATATTCGAGAAGCGATATTTTCTTCGATATCTGAAACGATTTCTATTTCAGATGTTTCTACAGACGCAGCCACACTTGCTCTTTCTTTAGTAGAAGTTTTATAACTCGTAACGACAATTGCATCCAGGCTAGTGTCGAGCTGCTCATTAATGATTGATGAATAGATTGGAGTAATGGCTTGATTATATCCAGAAAACTTAAAAATTAATTCTTTACCATTGGTAACATCTAAAACATAGTCTCCATCAAAGTCAGTGGTAGTTGCATTTGAGGTTCCTCTCACCATAACCGTTGCACCTAGAATAGGTTCCCCTGAAGGATCAGTCACTTTACCTGAAACAGTTTTAACAGTTGGATTAAATCTTCGGTTGCTTCTTCCCGTCGCCCTATTTGAATATCCGTAGTTGACAAACCGTAAACGCTTAGTTTCAAGAACTGGTTTTGTATTGTCAATATTTGGATCGCCAGTGGATAGTTTTATAGCAACATTGTTCCAGTCGGCTCCTGTTTTTTGATAGATCTGACCCTTAAAATCAAGTGCTACAGATGGCGATTTGCCATTCGCTCTTATATCATAGATAGGAATCCATCCAGCGTTATCAACATTATAGGAGATTGTTAATTCTACGGTTTTAGTAGTTAGACTATTCAATTTCAAAGTGATAGATCCTTGACGATTGTTGGATTCGGGATCTAATTTGTTTTGATCAAGTTTCAACTTTTGCAATTTATCACTAAGGTTAGATCTTTTTAGATTCAAATTGGTTTCAGCAATTGCTATTTCTTCAGTACGTTGGTTATAATAATTTCCAAAGCTTTTTAGTTGAGAAAGTGTCAAACCAGTATCATTATTGTTTAGGCTTCTATTCGATTGTAGAACGAGAGATTCCTCTTTGAGTCCAGAGATTTTAGCATCAATTATTGATACTGCATTGACCGCAGAGTCAATTCTAGTTTCAAAATTTAAATAATCATTGCTTTTAGATTTTGCATCTGCATTCACAATTTGATAACTCAATCCAGAAAGACCCAAACCATCTAGACCAGAAACCTGGATACTACTATCATCAATATCGGGTGACAATTTCGATAATAGTATTTCATTGAAACCTTTAGTTACTTGAACTTTAGCATTTCGCGTGATTTTAGCACCGCTTAGATAAACAGTAATTTCATCTATGGTGGAACTTGTAATTTGTTGAGCGTTTGTAATTGCTGAAACTAAAGCAGCAAATAATAGACATTGGAAAAACTTCATAAAAAGTTGGTTGAATTAAAAACTTCCCTAAACTTCGCACTTTTACATCTTACTACAATGACTAAACAGAGTTTAAAAGAACTTATACGCGATGTACCTGATTTTCCAAAAGACGGAATCGTGTTCAAGGATATTTCTCCTTTGCTCGCTTCCGCGAAAGCGAGAACAGCAATGACCGCTGCCATAGTATCACACTATAAAGATCAAACCATTGATGTTGTCGTAGGCATTGAAGCGCGTGGCTTTTTGTTTGGTACCTTAATCGCCAATGCACTGAACGCTTCATTTGTGATGCTGCGCAAGCCTGGCAAACTGCCTGGAAGTATAGAGAAGTTCTCTTACGATCTTGAGTATGGTACGGATAGTATTGAAATTCAAAAGGATTCCATTCCTAAAGGAAGTAAAGTGTTATTACATGACGATGTTCTAGCCACTGGTGGAACTGCAGGTGCCGCCGTAAAGCTTATCAATAGTATAGGCGGTGAAATTATTGGAGCTAATTTTATCATGGAGCTAGACTTTTTAAAAGGCAAGGAACAATTGGGAGAACTGGATGTGTTTAGTGTTTTGCATTATTAAAAATTAAAAGTCTCGATATCATTTGATATCGAGGCTTTCTTAAAATTTTCAGTGGAACTCTAGTACATATTTTGCAATGCAATAATATCGTTGCTACCAAATTCTCCATCCTCACCAGAACTGAAACAAGATAACATTACAGAGGTTGCATCGTAACCACTAGGTGTTCCAGCAACTCTAATAGCGCCTACACCACCATCACCTTCATTCACGTTGTCGCCACAAGAGGCGCGTGAAAAGTAGTCTGTATGACGGAAACCTATGGAGTGTCCAATCTCGTGAGTGATAACGTGCTCATTGACATTAGTGTCATAAGCGTCCATACCAGCATATAATTGTACAAACTTGTTAGGTCGACCATTAGATGGGAATCCTGCAGATCCACCAGCACCACTATTACTTGGGTTACGGTAAATTACCATATCCTTATCTTGATATGCGGTACCAAATGTTAATCTAAAGGTTAGAGTTACACCGCTCAATCTGTTATAATTGTCAACGGCCCATTGCAACGCTGTACGCTGCGTATTGGTTAGACCTTGTCCACCGCCACCAGTAAAACCTATAACGTCAATTGTACGATTTGTACCTGTGACTAGGTTATTAGTACGGTATTGCTTTGCAAACGTATTCATATTTTCTAACGCATAGAAATCTGAAGCTTGTAATGCAATATCATCTTCAATAAAGATTCTTTCTTCTGTAGATCCATCAGGTAATAGAAACTCATCTATTTTGATGTCATCTGGATGATAGCCTATTTCTTCAGCAAATGCCTTGGCTTTTGTTAGTTCTGCATTTTGTTCTACTTGTTCAAAGCTTTCTTCGCTTTCACATGATGTGAAAAGTAGGGCACAAGCGGAAAGTCCTATGAACGTTATTTTTAATAGGGAGTTTTTCATGTTTAAAATAATTAGGGATTAATTTGATTTAAAATGGTTATCTCGAGATTTTTAAAACTAGAGAACTATCCCGCCTGATTGCAAACAAAAGATATCATAAAGAAAAGTTAACCTCTGGTAAACCAGTAACAAAATAGTTTTTAGGACTATTTGAGATGTTGATATAGAGTTATTTATGCTTTAAAAATTAATACTTGATCTGTTGATAAGTAGTGGCCTCAACCTATGTGTTTCGTCGATTTTATGGTGTAATCGGACTGGATTTAAACGAATTTTAACCACTCAACTACAACGTTTTCGTAACCAAAACATCAGATTTCAATTTTTCTAGTTAAAAAAATGTCAATTCAATGCAATTGTATACATTTGAAACTATGATAATAGTGCAAATCATTTCTTCTATTGCAAATACGTTAGCTACCGGCGGACGTATTTCTATTATTACCCGTTAAGGGTTATCTATCTACATATCACATCAGGCTTCTATTTCTATAACAGGAATAACATATACCATTTCCATAAAACCAACCCATGATCGTATTAAAATTCGGAGGAACTAGCGTTTCTTCACCAGCCAACCTCAACCAACTTAAGAGTATAGCTGACTCAAAATCAGAATCCTTTGTACTAATTGTATCTGCATTTTCTGGGATAACAAACTTGTTGGAATCCATCGCAGCTCATTCCCTAAAGGAAGAACCAACTGCGTTGTTAAAAGAATTTAAGGATAGACACGTATCTCATATTCAGGATTATTTCACTGACAAGCAACAGACCGAAGTTCTCGTTGAAATTCAGAAAAAGTGCAATCAACTAGAAAATATTTGTTCATCTGTTTTTACACTACAGGAACTTTCCAATAGGACTAGAGCGTTGATTCTGAGTTTTGGTGAACGTTTATCTTCCTTTGTGGTGCATAAGTATTTGACCGCTCAAGGAATGTCTATCGAATTGTTAGACGCTACCAAAATTATCGCTGGAGATGAAGATTATTTAAATACAGTTGTAGACTTTGAAAAAACGGAAGTTCAAGCTAATGCACTGATCAAAAATTCCAATTATATCATGGGTGGTTTCATTGGATCTAATGAAAAAGGTGAGGTCGTAACTTTAGGTCGTGGTGGTAGTGATTACAGTGCAGCAATTTTAGGAAATGTATTGAATGCCTCATCCGTTGAGATATGGAGTGATGTGAATGGAGTCCAGAGCGCAGACCCTAGAAAGGTGAAGCAAACGATCGCTATTGAGAATCTAAGTTATGAAGAGGCTTTTGAGATGGCCTACTTTGGCGCTAAGGTTTTGTACCCACCATCGGTGATACCGTTGCGCAACAAAAAGATACCGTTGTATCTTAAAAATACGGGTGCGCCAGATCAACTGGGAACCCACATCAGCGACCAGAATAAATCAGACTTACACAAGATTCAGGGAGTTTCTTCTCTAGCAAATATCGCCATGATCACTGTGTCAGGAGTTGGGTTGTCAGGTCGTAAGGGAAGTGCTCGTCAGGTATTCCAAGTTTTGGAAGACAATGACATCAATATTGTATTGATTACCCAGAGCTGTTCTGAACAAAGCATAGGCCTTGGAATCGATCAGAGCAAAGCAACCATCGCAAAAACACTTCTCGATAACCGATTTGCAGAAGAAATTGCCAAACAGCAATTCAATGAGGCGAGAGTCTCCATGGATCATTGCATCATCGCACTGGTCGGTGATAAAATGAAGTCCAAAGTTGGTTTGTGTGGCCATATTTTCAGTGCGATCGGTGAAAACGGTATCAATGTCGTTGCCATCGCTCAAGGTGCCAGTGAGCGCAATATATCTATTGTCATTGACAAGAAAGACGAGACTAAGGCGCTGAACGTGATACACGAGAGATTCTTCTCAAAACCTGTTAAGAATGTGCACATATTTATCGCCGGTGTAGGGAATGTTGGTGGCGAGTTTCTGGAAATATTGGATAATCAGCGCAAGGCGTTATTGGAAGATTACAATCTCAATTTAAAAATTTGCGGTGCGGCAAACAGTCGCAAGATGCTCTTCAACAGTAACGATGGTTTGTCCACACAAGACCTAAAATCAATTAAAGAAACTGGAACAGACTACGGCTCTTACGAGAACTTCTTGAAGGAAATTGTTGATCAGAATTTATCAAACAGTGTTTTTCTTGACATGACGGCCTCTGCCATTGTGAGTGATGGTTACTTGCCGCTCCTCAAGAAAAGCATTTCTGTGGTGACCTGTAACAAGATCGCCTGCAGCAGCTCTCAGGAATTGTTTGAGGATCTCAACAACAGCGCGCGAGAATACAACTGCGATTTCAAGTACGAGACCTCTGTTGGTGCGGCATTGCCTGTAATAAAAACTATCCAAGACCTTATCATCAGTGGTGACCGTATCCACAAGATCGAGGCCGTTATTTCTGGTAGCCTCAACTTTATATTCAATGAATATGATGGGTCAAAACCTTTTGCAGATGTTGTGAAACTGGCGATGAATGAAGGCTACACAGAGCCAGATCCGTTAATTGATTTGAGTGGTCTGGACGTGATGCGCAAGATCTTGATCCTGTCCAGAGAATCTGGATTGAACCGCGAGATCAGTGATATTACCTACAAGAGCTTTTTGCCAGAACCTTGCGAGAATGCAGCTAGTAATGACATTCTTTTTGAGGAGTTGTTGAAGCATGAATCGCACTTTAAGGCTATTTATGATTCCGCTTTCGCGAAAGCGTGCAAACTTAAAGTGGTTGCATCGTTAAACAACGGGAACATGTCAGTCGCCTTGCAGGAAGTGCCATCGCACAGCCCATTTTATAACCTTGAAGGGAAAGACAACGTGATTGCTTTGAATACGTCAAGATATGTGGACGAGCCACTCGTTATCAAAGGTGCTGGTGCAGGAGCAGAGGTAACGGCCAGCGGAGTTTTTGCAGATTTGATGCTCATCTTCAACAGAAAATCATGAAAAAGGTAACGGCATTTGCACCCGCAACAATAGCCAATTTCAATGTGGGCTTTGACTTCCTAGGAGTTGCTCTGCAAGGAATTGGCGATGAGGTGACGATGAGCTTCAATCAAACCGAATCCAACGTTATCACTGATATAGAGAACGGTGCAGACCTGCCTAAAGAAGCGTCAAGAAATTGTTGCTCCGTCGTGGTGCGGTGCATGCAGGAGCAGCTCAATGATTTTACGGGTGTCGATATTCATATAAAAAAAGGGTTTGCATCAGGTAGTGGACTTGGTTCCAGTAGTGCGAGCAGCGCAGCGGCGGCATTTGCCTACAATGAGTTGTTGGGTAAACCGTTCACCAATAAGCAATTGGTCTATTTTGCAGCTCAAGGCGAGAAAGCAGCTTGCGGAAGTCCACATGTGGATAATGTGGCGCCATCCATTATAGGTGGTATGGTGATGCAAAAAGCCAGTGACAAGACAGATTTTATATCACTCCCAATTCTGCCAGATCTCTATGCTGTGTTGCTTTATCCGCAAATCGTGGTAAAAACATCAGAATCCCGAAGCATTTTGAAAGAAACGATGGCGGTAAAAACTGCCAGTCAGCAAATAGGATATATGGGCTCTTTTGTAGCGAGCTTGTATCTACAGGACATGGATCTTTTTAAGGCAGCCATGAAGGATGTCATTATCGAACCCATGCGCAGTATGTTGATCCCTAAATTTGACGAGATGAAGCAAGCTGTTCTTGGAAAAGGAGCGTTGGCTTTTGGGATCTCAGGTTCTGGACCTTCAGTATTTACCATCGTGAAAGGCCAGCAAATGACCGAAACCATCAAAACAACCCTAGAAGAGATCTATTCAAAAACAGACGTAGATTTCAAAATCTATATCAGCCCAATCAATGCCGACAGCGGCGCGACCATTCTTTAAAATCCAATCATGAAATTCATAAGTACTACTCCCAACGAAGAACGCGTCAGTTTCAGAACAGCAGTGCTCAACGGTCTAACCGAAAACGGAGCGCTCTATTTTCCAGAGGAAATACCACAACTACCATCCAGCTTTTTTGAGAACATAGAGAATCTTTCAGATCATGAGATTGCCTTTAGGGCTTTGAAACCTTATGTCAAAGAAGACTTATCTGACGAGGACCTTCAATGGATTCTTGAGGATGCCATCAACTTTGCAACACCTGTAGAACATATTAAGAAAGACACGTATGTGCTGGAACTTTTCCACGGTCCCACCGAATCTTTCAAAGATGTAGGAGCACGTTTTATGTCTCGATGTTTATCTAGATTTGAGAAGAAATCTGATAAAGAAATTACCATTCTTGTCGCCACGTCTGGCGATACCGGCAGCGCCGTCGCCAGCGGATTCTTTGATGTCGATGGCGTCAATGTTAAGATTCTTTTTCCCAAGGATAAAGTCAGTCCTTATCAAGAGCGACAGATGACCAGTCTAGGAAAAAACATCAAGGCGATTGAAGTAGATGGAACTTTTGATGACTGTCAGCGTATGGTAAAACAGGCGTTTAATGATAGCGAATTGAGAAAGCAAGTGGAATTGACCAGCGCCAATTCTATTAACCTAGCTCGATTGTTGCCGCAAATGATTTATTACTTCCTTGCCTATAAGCAGATGAAGAAAAATCTGGATGGTAAATCATTAGTAGTCTCTATTCCATCAGGGAATTTAGGAAATGCATCTGCCGGAATACTAGCAAAGCATATGGGATTACCTATCAAGAGATTTATTGCTGCACATAACGCTAACGATACCTTTACGGATTACCTGAAAACTGGCGAATACAAAGCAAAACCATCCGTATTGACTTTTTCAAATGCCATGGATGTTGGTAATCCTAGTAATTATGAACGACTGGCTCATTTATATAACAAAGATTTAAAAGCAATGTCTGGGCACATTTCTGCTGCCACTATCTCAGATGAGGAAACAGTTCAGGAAATGAAAGATACGATCAAGGAAACAGGCTATTTATTGGATCCACATGGAGCTGTAGGGAAGTTAGCGCTGGAACGTAGCTTAGAATCTGACGAAGTAGGAATCTTTGTAGAAACAGCGCACCCCAATAAGTTTCAAGACATCATTGTCAAAGCGGTTCCCGATCATGTTATAAAGGAAACTTCGCTTGATGGTTTCCACAAACTAAGTATGGATAATAATTACGATCAGTTGAGGAAGATTTTGTTGGAGGAGTAGTTTTTTATGCTCGGTTCATCATTGGTATTATTCATATTTACTCTGAGCAAATTAGCTACGCTCATCCTGTCGAAGTGTTAAGGGAAATTCTTATTAGGAAGTTTAGGTATTTGAACAAAACCATATCTCGACTGGAGTTCATGTTGAGCGAAGTCGAAACACTCGATATTGGTCTACAAACTTTGTGATAGTTACCTTGAATTCCAAAAAGAGTAAATACTAGCCATGCTTCTGCAATCTTTAAATCAAGCCTCTTCGAGCGAGAGCGATGCACTGAGCTGGTCGAAGTGTCGAGAAGGAGCGATTCATTACCCGAAATGCTTTTGAATAAAACCATATCTCGACTGCCGCTCGATACTGGTTTACAAACTTTGTGCTAATAAAGTTGAATTTTGAGAAGAGTAAATACTGTCAGCTTTTGAATGCTATTTATCCAGCCGCTTCGAGCGAGAGCGATGCACCGAGCTGGTCGAAGTGTCGAGAAGAGGCGATTCACTAACAAAAATGCACTTAAATACGATTATTCCGAAGGTCGGTAATGCTGTTTTAAGCGCTGCATTTTTAAAGTTTGCTACATTAAAAAAGGCCCTAGATTTCTCTAAGACCTTTTAGGGTGGAAGACGGGACTCGAACCCGCGACTTCCGGCACCACAAACCAGCGCTCTAACCAACTGAGCTACAACCACCATATCAATGTGAGTTTTATTAGAGTGGATCTCAAGAATTCAACCACTAGCCGTTAAGCGGATGCAAATTTAATGCATTTCTGAAAATGACAAATAGTTTTAGCAGTTTTATATTAAATCAAAGATGGAGTCCACTGCTGGATAGCGCTCAACGGTAAAACCTTCTGCATGATCGGTTCCTATGAGTCGGCCTAGGTTAGCAGCTCTGTATCGTATCGATTCAAAAAAGTTGTTACTACTAATGGGTGTTGCAGGCTCATTGTTATCTGGATCAAAGAACTGTGATTTATAAGCTTTGACACTATCTATCTTGGTCTCAATAAATCCGCTGATATCGACTACCACATCTGGTTTAATATCCTTCCACTGGATGTAGTGATAGACGTGTTTAGGACGCCATGCTTCTTGCACTTTGCCATCCACTTTTGTTTCAATCTTGCGTAATCCAGAAAGAAAACAGCTCACGCTGGTCAACTCTGATCCTTTTGCATGATCTGGATGACGGTCATCGATCGCGTTGCATATCACAATTTCTGGTTGATATTTTCTGATAATCTCAACAATCTTAAGCTGGTGTTGCTTGTCGTTGGTAAAAAATCCATCTGCGAATTCTAGATTTTCTCTTACCTCGACGCCTAAAACCTTAGCTGCGTCTGCAGCTTCTTGATCGCGTATTTCTGGAGTGCCTCTAGTTCCCAATTCGCCGCGAGTGAGATCTAGTATTCCTATGGTTTTGCCTTTGGCGGCTTCCTTAGCCAGCGTTCCGGCACAACTCAATTCTATGTCATCAGGATGTGATCCTATGGCAAGTATATCTAACTTCATTATTTATCTTTTTCGGCTTTTTTCAAGTGCCTGTTCTAGATCGTCCACAAGAATATTAAACTCCTCAATTCCTACTGAGAATCTTAGTAATCTATCGGTAATTCCTTGTTCTTTACGCTCTTCAGCCGTCATGAGGCTATGCGACGTTAGTGCTGGTGATAGAATTGTTGATTCTACTCCAGCAAGGCTCAAGGCAGGTTTAATGACTTTTAATTCTTCTAAAAAGTCATCGTGATCTATATGGTTTTTCAATTCAAATGACATCATACCGCCATAGGCATGCATCTGCTTTTTGGCAATTTGATGGTTAGGATGTGATTTCAATCCAGGATAATTCACCTGCTGCATGTCTGGATGTTTCTCGAGGAATTGCGCCAGTTTTAGAGCAGTTTTTGATTGCTGCTTTACTCGCAATGCGAGCGTTTTGATACTTCGTTCTAATAAATGAACGGTTACATCACTTAAGCTACCGCCATAATTTTTGGCCGTTTTCCATAAACGTTCCATATGTTTTTGTGTACCGCTAACGGTTCCTGCACATATATCACTGTGACCGCCCAGATATTTGGTCGCACTATGAATGATCAGGTCAATGCCTAGATCTGCAGGATTTTGGTTGATAGGAGAAGCAAAAGTGTTATCGATAACGGTTGTTATGGAGTTCGCTTTCGCGAAAGCGGAAACTATTTCAATATCAGTAATTTCCAACAGCGGATTGCTAGGTGTCTCAATGTACAGCATCTGGGTGTTATCCTGAACAGCCTCCTTCATGGTGTCTTCATTGATGTGTTCCAGCATGGTGTAGGTGATTCCCACACGATCAAATTCTGCTGCGGCAAAATGTGATGTACCGCCATAAATAGCTCTTTGCATAACGACGTGATCGCCAGTTTTCAAGAATGCCATAAAAACCGCACTAATAGCGGCCATACCACTACCGAAGATCAATGACGATTCTGTATGCTCCAGTGCAGACATCTTTTGTGCCAGTGCCACCTGGTTAGGCGTGTTGAAATATCGCGGATACAGATTCGTACCTGGTCCACGATAATCATAAGTCGTTGAGGTATAAATAGGTGCGGTCGCACCGCCGTAAATCGTGTCCTTAAGCTCGCCCGCATGAACGCAGGTATAGTTGACATTTCTCTTATTCTTCATAATCGTATGGTGATGGGCAAAGCTAGCGCATTTTGGAGAATGACAGGGATTTCAACTGATTTTGCCCGATGGTCCATAATATAATTATAGTACAGCTATCTTCAAGAAGCTGATAGCCATATTATTGACTTTCTGTTTTAATTAACAGGAGATCGATCTTCCCAAAATTATATTTGATCAAAACACAATCATGAAAAATATTATGGGATTCCTACTAATGCTGGTGCTATTCAGCTCTTGCAAGGAAAAAGAAGAAACAACAATGGATACGGCAGATAACCAGATGGAACAAGAAGAAATGGCCATGGAATCTGATGAAATGCCCAACATTGAGATCATGCCTATATCGCACGCCACTTTTGTAATGAATTGGAATGATAAGGTAATTTATTTAGATCCAGTAGGTGGCGCTAGTGCTTTTGAAGGTATGCCACCGGCAGATATGATTTTGATTACTCATACGCACGGTGATCACATGGCCCCAGCGACTTTAAAAGCTGTTATGAATGATAACGCCATGTTATTTGCTCCACAAGCGGTAGCAGATAAATTGGGAGCTGACTTTGATACAACCGTTTTGAATAATGGTGATTCAGAAGCTGTAGATGGTATCACAGTAAACGCAGTTGCGATGTACAACATCACTAAAGGCCGCCTGAACAATCATCCAGAAGGAGTTGGAAACGGTTATGTAATAGAGAGTGATGGATACAGAGTTTACGTTTCAGGAGATACTGAAGGTACTCCAGAGATGAGAAGCCTTGAAAATATTGATAAAGCATTCGTTTGTATGAACCTTCCTTACACCATGGATGTTGAGCAGGCAGCAGACGCTGTGATTGAATTTGCTCCAGTAGAAGTTATTCCGTATCACTATCGCGGCCAGAATGGTTTAAGTGATATAGATAAATTCAAATCATTGGTGAACCAAGGAAATGAAGATATTGAAGTGACGTTCATGAACTGGTATCCAGAAAGAGGCTAGTTCCATAAGTAATATTATTTGAGACCGTTTCGTTTTGCGAAGCGGTTTTTTTGTTTTCGCTTGCGCGAAAGCGAACTATCCAAAAATCACTCCATGTAAATAGCGTCCCGGAACTAAAGTGAAACCGCCGGCAATCTTAATCGCACCAACGTAAAGAAAAATCATCTTGCGCTTGTGAGCCTTTATGTGTCTTTTCCTAATGGCTATATAAGCTGTAGGAATTGTCCAAAGAGTCAGCACCGTAAATAGATGAATCCATCCAAAATGATCCAACAGCTGTGGCCCCACATTTGCCGGCAGGAAAACCGTAATCACTGCGGTTACCAGCATTAATGACATATAAATCTTACCCAATAATTTATGTATGGGCGTTCCTTTATAGGCTAGCAATAAATACCCACCAATGAAAATGCACGGAATCACAGTTATGAGATGCGCATACATCAGTGAATTAAGAAGTGGAGAATCATAAGGTAGAATGGCTAGCATCTGGTAGTTATTTGACTAAAGATCAGTATTTAAAATTAACCCTAAAAAAAGCCCGATGTGAAAACATCGGGCTTTTAGATTTTATGAAATCAAGTCTAACCTATAATCGCATTGAGTGTTTTACTAGGTCTCATTGCTTTTTCTTCCTTTTCTGGATCTGGTAAGTAATAACCACCTATATCCATCGACTTGCCTTGAACTTCAATAAGTTCTTGCGTGATCTTATCCTCATTTTCAGCTAGGTCTTTTGCAAGCTTACTGAAATGTTTTGCTAGATCTGAATCCTTGGATTGATTTGCAAGTTCCTGAGCCCAGTATAGTGCAAGGTAGTAGTGAGAGCCACGATTATCCAATTCATTCACTTTACGGGAAGGCGATTTTTTGTTGGTTAAGAATTTCTCTGTTGCCTTATCCAAAGCATCTGCGATGATTTGCGCTTTTTTGTTGTCGTACTTTTCTGCAGTATGCTCCAAAGAAACAGCTAATGCCAGGAATTCTCCCAAAGAATCCCAACGCAAGTGGTTTTCCTTTTCAAACTGTTGCACGTGCTTAGGAGCAGATCCACCTGCACCTGTTTCAAACAATCCACCACCATTCATCAATGGAACGATGGAAAGCATCTTAGCGCTCGTTCCTACTTCAAGGATAGGGAAGAGGTCCGTATTATAATCACGTAATACATTTCCAGTAACAGAGATTGTGTCCTTACCATCCTTCATACGTTGCAACGTCACTTTAGTAGCCTCAATAGGTGATTGGATTGTGATATCCAGTCCTTTGGTATCGTGATCCTTAAGGTATTTATCTACCTTTTTAATGATCTCTGCATCATGGGCACGCTTCTCATCCAACCAGAAAATAGCGGGATCACCAGTAGCTTTAGCTCTAGAAACAGCAAGTTTTACCCAATCTTGAATAGGTGCGTCTTTTGTCTGACAGGCTCTCCAGATATCTCCAGCTTCAACTTTATGCTCCATTAGTACATTACCATCAGCGTCGACGACTTGTACTTTTCCTGCTTTGGGAATTTCAAATGTCTTATCGTGGGAACCGTACTCTTCGGCTTTTTGAGCCATCAAACCTACATTGGGAACTGTTCCCATGGTACGTGGATCAAAAGCACCATGCTCTCTACAAAAATCAATAGTGGCCGCATAGATTCCAGCATAGGAACTATCAGGAATAACAGCCTTAGTATCTTGTGATTCTCCATCCTTATTCCACATTTGACCAGAATTTCTAATCATGGCGGGCATGGAGGCATCAATAATAACATCACTAGGAACGTGTAGGTTGGTAATTCCGTTATCAGAATTTACCATCGCTAGATCTGGACGGTAGTCCATCACACGTCTAAGCTCATCTTGAATATCTTCTTTTTTATCGTCTGGTAGTTCGTGTAATTTGCTCAGTAGATCTCCTAAACCATTATTTACATCAACTCCTATCTTCTCTAGGTCTTTACCATATTTATCAAAAACTGATTTAAAGAAGGTGCGAACGGCATGACCAAAAATGATAGGGTCAGAAACCTTCATCATGGTTGCTTTCATGTGTAATGAGAACAAGACATCTTTCTCACGAGCATCCACCATTTGATCTTCTAAAAAGTCAAGAAGTTCATCCTTACTCATAAAAGTAGCATCCATAATCTCGCCAGCTTTGAGGGCAAGACCTTCTTTAAGCATGTGCGTATTCTTATCAGTATCTACCAGTTGGATGTTGACAGTAGTCGCTTTATTTAGGGTGACACTTTTTTCATTGTGTGCAAAATCGCCGTGATCCATTGTAGAAACATGAGACTTAGAGTCCTTGCTCCATGCGCCCATACTGTGAGGATTATTCTTTGCATACTGCTTCACGGGTTTAGGTGCACGACGGTCAGAATTCCCTTCACGTAGTACTGGATTTACAGCACTTCCTTTCACGCTGTCATAGCGCTTTTTAATATCTTTTTCCTCGTCCGTTTTAGCTTCTTCTGGATATTCAGGCAGGTCATAACCTTTAGCCTTTAATTCCTTAATGGCATCATTCAATTGTGGAACAGATGCACTGATGTTTGGCAATTTGATGACGTTAGCCTCTTCTTTGGTTACTAGTTCGCCTAGTTGAGCTAAGGCATCTGGTACTTTTTTGTCGCCCAATCGATCTGGAAATACAGCAAGTATACGCGCCGCTAACGAGATATTTTTTGTCTCAATATCAATACCTGCGGGCTCGATAAATTTCTTGACAATAGGTAAAAACGATGCCGTAGCCAGTGCTGGCGCTTCATCGGTTTTGGTGTATATAATTTTTGGATTTTGGGTGGACATGTATGTACTTATTTATTAAAATTAATTTCAAAGGCACTCATAAGTGCGGCCTACAAATATAATAGGTATATGGCTGTTTTAACGAGGTTTTTGCTTAGGCTTAGCACTTTCAAAGGGTAAATCAATTGCCTTTTTGGTAATTGTATAAAGATTTGATGATTTCCTGTGATTTTATCTGTTTGAAACCAGCCGTGTTAATGAAACTTTGGATGAGCATGGCTATTCTTTTATTAAATGTCTATTCTTTTATTAACCTGTTTAATAGCTTGCACGCTTTCGCGAAAGCGAACTCCATCCAAAAACAACCGCATAAAAAAACCGTCTCTGGAAGGAAACGGTTTTTAATATTGCTAGATAAGGTAGATTATTTTCTACGTGCCTCTTTGATACGGGCTTTCTTACCAGTAAGTTCTCTAAAGTAGAAGATACGTTTTCTACGTACACTACCTGCTTTGTTCATCTCGATCTTCTGGATCGCTGGAAGGTTCATAGGGAAGATACGCTCAACACCTGTGTTACCACTCATTTTGCGAATTGTAAAGGTCTTAGTTGCTCCAGAACCTCTTACCTGTAGTACGACACCACGGAAAAACTGGGTACGGCTTTTCTCGCCTTCCTTAATTTCATAAAACACGGTGATCGTGTCTCCAGGTCCAAATTTTGGAAATTCTTTCTTTGTAATAAACTCGTCTTGAACGAATTTTACTAAATCAGTCATCTTGATAGATTAATGTGTTAGGTAAACAAACAACGTTCACGATTATCGTCAGAGGTTATTTTTTACGAGGTGCAAAAATAGATTTATTAATTAATTCCACCAAAATTTTCAAATAAAAATGATCCAACTACTGTACGATCAGTTTCTTGACAAAATTGGATTGGTCTGTATTGACTCTTAAAAAGTAGATTCCTGAAGCTAGTGAGGAAACATCAAAGATTTGGGTTTGCTTATTAAGACTGCGTTTGGACTCAAAAACACGTTTGCCCAATGAGTTGATGATCACAACGTTTAATGATTCACTTTGAACGTTAGCAAATGAAAGCTTAAGCGTACCATCCTTAACGGGATTTGCCAGCAAAGTCATCTTCTCTGGCTTTTGTGCCATTTGATGAACCACTACAGCAGGCTGCTCAGTAGGTATAGCGTATGATGAAAAACCAATCACGCTTAAAATAAAAGAGAGTATAAGTATTTTCATAAATGTCTAATTACAAGTAAAATTACGTTTATTTTGTTATTTGTCGGTATTAATCATCAGTTAAAAGATCAGGTCTGCGTTTTTTCGTACGTTCAAAAGCCTGTTCCTCTCTCCATTCGTCAATTTTTGCACTATTTCCACTCAATAATATCTCTGGCACCTGGCTGCCTTTGTAATCAGCCGGTCTGGTATAGACTGGCGGTGCGAGCAATCCATCCTGGAAACTGTCTGTCAAAGCACTGGTCTCATCACTAATCACGTTAGGAATTAGTCTAATGATCGCATCACACAAAACTGCTGCTCCCAACTCTCCACCACTCAAGACGTAATCGCCTATGGAAATTTCCTTAGTCACGTATAGATCTCGAACACGTTGATCAACACCTTTATAATGCCCGCAAAGAATTATAATATTTTCCTTGAGAGACAAATGATTGGCAATTCCTTGATTTAGAGTTTCGCCATCTGGAGTCATGTAGATGATCTCGTCATAGGTGCGATCTTCACTCAACTCTGTAATCATCTTGTCAATAGGCTCAATCATCATCACCATTCCCGCGCCGCCGCCATATTGATAGTCATCCACTTGATTGTATTTATTCAGACCATATCTACGCAGATCATGCATGTGAACTTCCACAATTCCCTTATCCATCGCGCGCTTCAATATCGACGCCTCAAACGGGCTTTTAATCAACTCTGGCAGCAATGTGATGATGTCTATTCTCAAAATTTATAACTTTGGGACAAAAGTACTTCTTCTAAAAACATGCCGTAATTAATGATGCGCGCATTTTTATTGGATTTCAACTTTGTACAAAGGTTTAATAAGAGTTCTTAAATTAATGATATCGCTTTCGCGAAAGCGTCACAAACCACAACCACTATGCAAACGACACAACCCATGAGTGATAACGACCTCAATCTACTTCGTATCCTTTTTATAGTAAAAGCCTGTTTCAACTTTTTAGGCATGATATTTTTTCTAGCGTATGCATTTATGGGATCTTTCATAAATGGCATTGTGAATAGTCAACAAGAAACTACGGGAAATCAAGATCCCTTTCCAGAACCCATTTTTTGGATGTTTTTGATTATTGGATTGATTGGCGCATTGATTTGTTTGGTTTTTGGAATCTTGACGCTTGTAGGCGCATCAAAAATTAAAAAACACAAAGGTTACAATTTCATCTTTGCAGTAGGAATCATCAATTGTTTTACGGGAATGCTGGGAATAGCGTTGGGCGTTTTTACATTTATAGAATTAAGTAAACCACACGTAAAAGCTTTGTTTTTGCCACAAAACAAAGAGAAGATCGGTTTCTAGGAAACTTTCTTATTCACGATATCACGCATGATCTTCAAATGGTGATTCGTATGAATCGTTAGAAATTTGACGGTTTCTTTTTTATTCAGTGACCCAAATAAGGGATGGCGCATAAAGGAATCGTCATCTAAATCTTTAATGGTATTGATTTGATGAAAAGCGTGATCCATGCGTCGCGCGATGTGTTCCTTGTCAAGTAAATGATCTTCTGGCAAAACGTGTTTGGGTGATTTCCCTTTACCACGTGGCATCCAGCCGGTATTCATTATCACAAACTTGATCAAGGAAGATTTCGGTTTATAATCTTCAGGTTTAGATTGTCGCATCATTTCTGGAACGCCTTCCAATATGCGTAAACTGTGATCCACATGCCAGTAAATTCCTTGGGCAGATACGCTAGGTGCTACCAGATCACCCTTTTCAAAGTAGGACTCAAGTTGGTCAAATTGTTTTTGTAAAGGGTTTTTCATTGGAGATCGTTTCTAATGCTAAAGTACAGATTCCACGGTAATCTGTTTGCCGTTAAAGTTGATCTGGTCTTTTGCCGTTTTTCCTTTTAACAATACACCTAACGGTGATTGAAGACTAAGCACAAAAACATCCTGCTCTTCCATAGTTACTTTTCCAATGGCTACAGCCATATAAAACCAGCCAGTGGACAGTTGTATCAATGTACCCGTATCAACCGTAGTTTTTTCTTTAGTGGGATCAATGGAGTTCAAAACATTCCATCGGTTTTTTGCATCTACTTGTTGTCGTTTGTAAAGCTGTTCCTGATTTTGGATCATGGCCATTCCAGTCTCGTATTTATCGCCAGCACTGGATTTGGTTTCGTTAGTTTTGGCTTCCATAAGCTGATCCAGACTCGACTGAATGGTATCTAGTTGTTCCTTAACTAGGGCAAGGCAATGATCATGAACTTGCTTTTTAAGTAAAGAAGTGGCTTTGGTGGACATTTAAAATAATCGGGAATTATTTATCTTGAAAAAGATGAAAGATAACTGAAATAGGAATTTAGGAACCACGCCTACATCTATCGTGCTGAAAATCATCTAGCGAACCTCAAATTCATATTGTCTAAAAAACTAAGATTGAAAACTACTGCTGCTGCAATATAAAATCCAGAGTGTGGATAACACCGTTAAACGCCGTGATGTTGGTAGCTACTAGATTAACAGTCATTCCTGATCCATCAAGTATGGAGATACCACTCATAGTGCCTACTGTGAAAGTTCCATTCCCCAGCGGATTTATTGTAGACCCATCCACAAAGGCATCCTGGCGCAACGCCTGATTACCCAAAACATGATATAATAACTGATCGTCAAGATTATTTTGATCTAGAACATCTTGAACATTTTCAAATTCGTCATTGGGATCTGCAGCGATAAAAGAAGCAAATGCAGGATTGCTTGGCGCAAAAAGGGTAAATGGAGCAGACGCGTCTGTATTATCATCCAGCGTGATGCTTAATCCTTCTTGAGTAAGTGCTGTTGTGAGGTTTGAGAAATTTGGATTAGCACTTATCAAAGTAAAAACACTAGGCAAATCCAGCACATTATCAATTATATGCACAATACCATTGCTTACGGTGTTATCTGGATCTATTACTGTTGCCTCGTCGTTGATGCGCAAATTGCTGTTCTCAAGCTCTACAAAAACATCCATTTGAGCATTATCAATTTGAGCCAGTGTTTTGAAGTATTGTGAATTGAACTGTCCTACGGTTTTGATTTCCGTTTGAACGTGGTACAATAACAAGGTTCTCAATAGATCTTCTGGAATAGCATCAATACTCCCAAAATTATTGGCAGATAAGAAGGTGGAAAATGCCTGATTATTGGGAGCAAAAACGGTCAAACTTCCATCTTGATCTAGTGTAAAGTCAAGCTGGCTGCGTTCCAGTGCTTGTACCATCAACGTATGATCTGGACTTTCCATTATAAAATCCAGTGCTGTAGGCCCATTAATGACGTTCATATTATCGTCGTCATCCACGCAGGAAATTGAAACTACTAACAAAACCAGAAACAAAACTTTATTCAAAAATCTCTTCATAATACTACTGATAATTCGTCTTGCAAAATAACGATTATGCAGCAAGCCTATTGCGTTGATCGAACAAAAGTCTGCATTGGTTTTCCATAGAGAAAAAAATCATGGGCATCGACAAATCAAATGTTTCGGGAACACGCATGATAGCGAACTGCCGTATTTTTGCAGCATGGCAAAAGTAGTAGTAGGACTTTCTGGTGGTGTAGATTCCAGCGTGGCGGCTCATTTATTAAAGGAGCAAGGTCACGAGGTGATAGGTCTATTCATGAAGAACTGGCACGATGATACTGTGACAATTAGTGATGAATGTCCGTGGTTGGAAGATTCCAACGACGCGATGCTCGTGGCAGATAAACTGGGAATCCCTTTTCAAACGGTCGATTTGAGCGAGCAATACAAAGAGCGTATTGTCAATTACATGTTTGATGAATACGCTCGCGGCCGCACGCCTAACCCTGACGTATTATGTAATCGTGAGATTAAGTTCGATGTTTTTATGGACATCGCATTGGATTTAGGAGCAGATTTTGTGGCGACAGGCCACTATTGCCAGAAGGAGACAACAACCATAGATGGTAAAGAAATCCACCATTTAATAGCAGGCGCAGATCCTGGAAAAGATCAGAGTTATTTTCTGTGTCAGGTTTCACAGGAGCAGCTCTCCAAAACCCTTTTCCCAATCGGTCATCTTCAAAAAAGTAAGGTACGCGAGATCGCCGCAGCTCAAGATTTAATCACCGCAGGAAAAAAGGACAGTCAAGGATTGTGCTTTATAGGTAAAGTCAGATTACCAGATTTTTTGCAACAGCAACTCAAGCCTAAAACTGGAAACATCGTAGAAATACCAACGCACTTGAGTGTTTCCAGAATGTCAGAATTGAGCAATGAAGATGAGGTGTACTCGCTTTCGCGAAAGCGGACTTATCAAGAATCTGAAGGAATTTTAAAAGGACAACATCAAGGAGCACACTATTTCACTCGTGGCCAGCGCCGCGGTCTCAATGTAGGTGGAACTCCAGAACCGTTGTTTGTTATTGAAACTGATGTAGAGTCGAATACCATTTTTGTGGGTCAAGGCAAGGATCACGCGGGATTGTATCGTCGCGGCTTGTTCATAAAACCCGACGAAGTGCACTGGATTAGGACAGATTTACAATTGGAAATAGGGCAGTCCATGGATGTTATGGGGCGCATACGTTACCGTCAAAAATTGGAGCCAGCAACGCTACACCAGCGCGCAGATGGACTTTACATGATTTTTGACGAGCCACAAAGCGCGATTTCTCCTGGTCAATTTGCAGCATGGTATGATAATGGAGAGTGTTTAGGTTCTGGCGTAATTGCTTAAATTCCAGTTATGAAAACCCTATTTACTCTAATGGCGATGGTCTTTGTGACCTCGCTTTCTGCCCAAGAACTACATGCTTTGGTTTATTTTAAGGATAAGCCTAACGTGCAAACTTCGTTAGAAAATCCATCGACTATATTGACTCAACGAGCTCTGGATCGCAAATTGCGCCATGGTGTAGCGGTCGATGAACGTGATGTTCCCGTAAATCAGAATTATATAAATACGCTGAAGTCCCAAAACGGAATAGATTATCGCACGCAATCCAAGTGGTTCAATGCGGCTCACGTGGTTGGGACTTTTGAAAACCTAGAGCAATTAACAAACCTGGATTTTGTGGATCGTGTGGATTATGCAGACCAGACAAAAAGCGTCTCCATTGATCAAGATGAAAAATTTGACGAGGAGATCACCTTACCAGCAGATTATGGTGGTGCCACCAACCAAATCGAAATGATAGGTCTAGACGATCTTCACAATCGTGGTTTTACCGGCGACAACATGTGGATGGCAATTACAGACAGCGGTTTTCCTAGAGTGAATGTCAATCGCGCATTTGAGACCGCTAGAATGGAAGGTAGGATTTTGGGAGGTTATGATTTTGTCGCTGGCGATGAGAGTATTTATGGCGATAATTTCCATGGTGCTCGTGTTTTTAGCATCATAGCTGGACAGATAAGTGAAGGAAACGATCAATATATAGGAACCGCACCAGATGCAAGTTATTTCCTGTTTAGGACAGAAGACCATCGGTCAGAAACTCCTGTAGAGATGAGTTACTGGGTCGCAGCTGCAGAGCGTGCTGACTCCTTAGGAGTTGATGTAGTCAATGTTTCTTTGGGCTATTTAGGTTTTGATAATTCCAACGAGAGTTTGACCTATCAGGATATAGATGGTTCTTCCTTTATTTCTCGCGGTGCCACTACAGCGTCAGAAAAAGGACTGTTGATAGTGACCAGCGCCGGGAATTTTGGTCGTAGTTCTACCTATCCATGGATTGGAGCTCCAGCAGACGCTCCAGGCGTGTTTGCCATAGGAGCCGTGACCGCTAGTGGTAACAAATCTGATTTTTCAAGCATAGGACCTACAGTTGATGGTCGCATACGACCTAGTGTCGTGGCTCAGGGAACCGCAACGGTACTGGTAGAAGAAATAGGAGATCGTGTCGTTACCGGTAATGGTACCAGTTATAGTGGTCCGGTAATAGCTGGTGCAATGGCGTGTTTGCTGCAGGCTTACCCTAATCTCACTCCAGCGCAATTGATGGAAGCGGTTCAGAATTCAAGTAGCCAAGGATCAAATCCCGACAATCAATTGGGATATGGTATACCTGATTTTGGAGAGACATTCCAGACATTATCGGGTCAAGAATTAATGCAAGACGAGAACATCAATTATTATGTGCGCGATAATGTGCTTTATATTAATGCCGCTCAAGGCGAAAGCGCAGTTCCTTTCCAGCTTTTCAATCTACAAGGTCAACTGTTGATCGACAAAAAAATATTGCAAGTGGACACCGTGGATTTAAATGCATTTACAACAGGTATCTATCTTTTCAGAATCCAAGAAGATGCCAAAGCCTTTAAAATAGGATTGAAGTAGACCAAAAAGTATATGAAAAACCACATTAAAATTTTGACCAGTGACTCGATTACGATAAACAGAGTTGCGAGTGTGCTGGAAAGCGAGAACATTAAAGTTCTTATTAAAGATCAAACCGAATCTGGTAGACTTGCTGGATTTGGCGTTCCGGATAATAGCGTAGAGCTTTATATACAGGAAACTGACCTTAAAAAAGCACAAGAATTCGTCGCTGAGTTGGGGTAAAATACCATTTATATGTGTTGATGTCTTTGCAGATTGGTTTTATCAATGCGTTGATCTAATTGAAAAAATTAGTTTGAGATTTCAATTCTCACGTGTTGTACAATCGGTCTTTCTCAAATGAACTGTATCTTAAGATTTCACTTTTTGAAGTTAACCTTCAAGAGGAAATTCAATCTTCCATTCTGGAATCCTTTAATCAGCTTCCTATCTTTGAATTTTACAAAAGCACTTCATGAACAATAAAATCTTAGACCTTTTTAAAATCAAATATCCCATCGTTCAAGGTGGAATGGTGTGGGCGAGTGGTTGGAAGTTGGCCAGTGCGGTAAGCAATGCTGGAGGTTTGGGATTAATAGGAGCTGGATCCATGTATCCAGATGTTTTGCGAAAACATATTCAAAAAACTAAAAAAGCAACCAACAAGCCATACGGCGTTAATGTACCATTGCTCTATTCTGATCTTGATGAGATTCTAGAGATTATTAAGGAAGAAAAAGTGCCCATCGTTTTTACAAGCGCTGGAAACCCAAAGAGCTATACGCCTCAATTAAAAGAAGCTGGAATTACAGTAGTGCACGTAGTAAGCTCAGTCAAGTTTGCCTTAAAATCTCAAGAAGCTGGAGTAGATGCAGTCGTTGCAGAAGGTTTTGAAGCTGGCGGCCACAATGGTCGTGAGGAATCCACCACATTAACGCTCATTCCACAAGTAGCAAAAGCAATTAAGATACCGTTAATGGCAGCTGGTGGCATTGCAACTGGTAGAGTGATGCTAGCAGCAATGACTTTAGGAGCAGATGGAGTACAAGTAGGAAGCAGATTTGTTTGCACACCAGAAGCCAGTAGTCACATCAACTTCAAAAATGCTATTGTAGAGGCTGGTGAAGGCGACACTCATTTAACCTTAAAAGAACTGGCTCCAGTCCGTTTAATGCGTAATAAGTTCTGGAATGAGGTTCAAGAATTATATAAGCAGTCACCAACTAAGGAAGATCTTACAAACCTGCTAGGTCGTGCCAGAGCCAAAAAAGGAATGTTTGAAGGCGATATGGACAATGGTGAACTCGAGATAGGGCAAGTATCTGGATTGATCAACGATATTATTCCAGCAGCCCAAGTCGTAAAAGACATGGTAACGGAATATGAGCAAGCACGCAAGGAAATGTTAGAAAAGTCTCTCCATGCCTAGAGCCCAAACCGCGCTGGAAGAGCGCTGGAATGTTATTACCCACGGGTTTGGTTTTGCAGTGTTTTTGATCGTAACCTATTTCTTATTAGATAAAGCAGTAGAAAACGTGGCGCCGTATGCTCTTATTGCTGTTATCATTTACTGTGTCTCTCAGCTTTTTCTGTACGCGGCATCTACTTCCTATCATTACGCCAAACCAGAAAAAATCAAGTGGACCCTGCGCAAAATGGATCATATCTCTATTTATTTCTCAATAGCAGGAACCTACACGCCAGTATGCTTAATTAGCTTGGAGCAGAGTAGTGGTTGGACGATTCTGGCAGCTGTTTGGGGAATCGCTCTATTTGGAACCATTTGGAAGCTATTCTTCACCGGGAAATTTGAAGCATTCTCGAGCATCCTCTATTTGGTAATGGGTTGGATGGTGGTCTTGGATTTGGATTCTTTGCAAGCGGCATTCAGTTCAGAGCAAATGATGTGGCTCATTGCGGGAGGAATTTCATTTTCCGTTGGGATTGTCTTTTATGCCTGGAACAAATTGTATTTCAATCATGTGATCTGGCATCTTTTCGTTTTAGGAGGTAGTTTCAGTCACCTTGCGATGGTGTGGTTGGTTTTGTAAAACTGTTTGTGGTTGAGTCCGCTTTCGCGAAAGCGAACTAATAATTAAGCATTAGAAATAGCATAAAAAAAATGCCCTACTTTTAAGAGTAGGGCATTTTGTTACATTTTAGTGGATCTATTTTACGATGATGGACATGTCCACACGACGGGCCAATTTCTCAGAAGATGAATTATCCTCACCTCTAAATGAAGTCAGAATGCGTTCCTGATCAATGCCGTTTTTCAACAATACATTTTCAACTGACAATGCTCTGCGCATAGATAGTTGTTTATTATAAGAAGCCGCACCAACAGGACTCGCCCAACCTTCTAACTGAATCCTAGACTCTGGATATTCCTTTAGAATATTGATCAATTGTCTAACATAATCTGTATACTCAGGTTTTAAAACCTCTGAGTTATTGTCAAAATAAACTTGTTGCTTGAAGTAGGTGTCATCTGTTTTTGAATCCACTATAAGATCCACTTTCTTTGAAGCGATCATTCTAGCTTCCAGGCTGTCCATTGCCCGGCGTACATCCATCAACCTACTATTCATTCCACCTAGACTATCTGCTACAGATTTTTGATAAGCATCTGTCGCAAGACGAGCTTTCTCTGCATTCAACGCATCAATTTGATCTTGAAGTGCTTTGAGCTCTTGAGCTTTGTTTTGGTCAGAAGGTATCACTGTAGTAGTGGTTCCATTGCTTCCTGAATAATAAGGATTTGCAGGCGCCGAGTTGCTACCAGGAATGATGATTGTTGAATTATCTCTACCAGGTGACGACATTGTGTTGCCTCTTGAAGCACTCAAATCGTCAATCTTATTATTGAGATAACGCAATTCTCTCATCATTTGCTGATTTGAATTCAAATCATTTGATGTGGATCTCGTGTTCCCATCCTGATATTTCAAACGCAACTGATCCAGCTCATTCATGTTCCTGATGGAATCTCTTCTCTTTAGTTGTACACGTCTAGCATTTGCTATGGTGGTCAACAAAGATTTGAGTTCTGATTCTGTCATCACGATCGTGCCTTCAGTTTCAGTCTTAGCATCTTGATTTGCATCTTGGGCAAAGATCTGGTTACTTGAAAACGCAATCATAATCAACAAAACCAATTTCAATTTCTTCATATTAATTGTATCTAACATGTTCTAGAAATTTAGTCTGTATCCTACTGATACTTGGTGAATATCGATAAAGCTATGAGCAGTATAATCTGCGAATAACTTTCCGTTCAATAGATTGAATGAAGTACCAATAATAAAGTTAGGTCCAAAAGTACTCTCACCTGCTGCGTCGTTATAACCCAATCCCAAACCAACATAAGGTCTTGTTACTACTCCAGATTGAAAATCAAAAGGAAGTATAATGTTACCGTTGATACCAAAACCTAAATCACTTCCTGGTGCGATGTAGATGTCTGGAACAAATTTAAATGGAGAGTTGGTAAATGCATAGTTACCTCTTAATCCAACGACCATTGAAATATCATCTGCAATAGCTACACCTGTGAAAATTGAAAGACCTTCATTAACGGTATATCCAGTTACAACACCAGTATTGGAATTTTCTGATTCCACTACAGTATTACCATTAGCATCAGTTGTTACTGTTGTTTCTGGTGTTTGTTGAAAAGCTGGAGCTATAGGAGCAGCAGCTTGTTGTCCTGGAGTTACAATAACTGTCTTGTCTTGTCCTTGATTCTGGTTTCTCATGTTGTTATCCAGATTTTCAATTTTGATAGAATTTTGGTTCATTTTTCTATCTAGGTCATTCAACTTATCCAAAATTCTTTGAGTAGCATCTTCTTGACGTGCTGGAGTTAAGTTATCTCTGTAAGTTCCAGTATTGATTTCCAATAACAGTCTCTCAAGACGATCCATTCTCTCATTAACCGTTTGAGGTGCTCTAGATTCTTTATCAACACCTTCAATGACGTTTTGAATTAGCTCTTCTAATTCTGTAGGTGTTAATACTACTTTAGATTCACCAACAGCCATCATCTCTTTAGTCTCCGTTTTCTTAGGAGCTACAGCTTGCATTTGCTCTTCTTTCTCTATTTGCTTTTCTAGCTCTTTCTTCTCTTCAATAATAGCAACTGCCTTTCTTGAGTCATTCTCGTCATAAGCTTCAGAAAGTTCAGATTCTAGAGCTGCAATACGATCTTGATATTGTTGTGTTCTACTATCTACTCTTTCATCTATTCTGTTTTGAAGTATCTCATCTGTATTATCTGCTCTTTTACCTAATAAGAAACGAATACCAGCAGTATACATCGTGTTAGTTCTCAATTCATCAGGTGCAATGGTATTTTCTAAGTCATCGTTATCACGACTAGATGTGTACAATAAACTTGCATCACCAAATACTTCAAAATTTCTTCCAAGTGGAATATTGATACCAACACCACCTTTAGCAAAATAGCTTGATTCAGCACCATTCACTTCATCTTTACCTACATAACTGTCATAGGCATTTAAGTAACCACCACCAATAGTGATATAAGGTACAAGGCCACGAGATACATTTAGTTTTGCAACAAAGTCTCCACCATACATAGCTAATTCATCAAAATCTGTTGAGATTTCTTCGTTTCTGGTAGCACGGTAATAATAACCTCTTAAACCTACGTATTGGTTCAAATCAAAACCTACTTTACCTCCAAGGAAGTAAGAGTCGGCAAAGTTGGAATCGTTATCAAAGTTTACAAAAGCTCCTACGGGCTAAACGATAAGTTTGAAACCACCAAGGCCACCTGAAAATTTAGAGTAATAAGCTTGGTCTAAATCGCTAAAATCTTCTGGGTTGCGTCCACCTAGATAAAGTTGTAAACCAGCAAGTACTGACCAGTTGTACATTCTAGTGTTGTCGTTGCTCCCAAAAAAGTCTTCAGCTCCACTTTGATCCTGACCTTCCTGAAATAGGACAGATGCAGGATTCAAGTTGAAAATGGTGTTTTTTGCCTCTAGATTAAGGAATAGTCTTCTACCTAATCTAATTTGGGTTCCCAATCCTAAGTTAGCATAGATCTGATCAGATTCTAACTCATCAGCAGGTTGACCATCTGCAGAGATATCAACTTTCAAAGTTTGAACACCAGCACCTAATGTAAGAAACGGAACAAAAGTACCACGTGTAGGAATGTTAGCTTTGAATTCTCCACCAAAACGTTCTACTTCAACCTCGCGCGTATTGAAATTGTTTACAAAGTCATCTGAAAAGACATTGAAGCCGTCAACAGTATTGTTGAGGTCACTGGATCTTTCATAGATTCCTCTTAATTCTATGGCTTCCCCAAAGCCGAATCCAACTCGTCCACCATAAAGGACACCATCTTCAATGGCAGTGTTGTCATCAAACCAATTGTAGCTGGCTGTAGGTTGAAGGGTAATCGTCACATCTTGTAACTGAGCATTTGCTGCAGATGCAATCAATGCAAATGAAAATAAAGTAATTATCTTTTTCATATTATAAATTTTTAAAATTGAAATAATTAGGGTTGAGCCTGTAAATGATCCATTAAGAGAGACGAATTATCTCTATTAGTTAAGAGGGATTAATGGGAATCAATAGCTTCAGAATTTGTGGGAAAATTACGATTAGTGAAGAGCAAGAGAGAGGTCTTTAGATTTACTTTAGTAAAGAATTATCCTTTCCTTAAAACGTGGAATAAAGTCGGTTGAAGTGCTAAAGGCCTGTAGGATTTTATTCACTTTTATTAAATAATCACTTGTACCCAGTTAGAAATTTAAGATTATAAATCTTTCAGTTAACCAAATTGTTGAAACAAGCCCGCTAGAATAAGATCTGGCCTTTAAAGAATTATAACAAAAAAGCCAATCCAGCTCCAACCAGCATCACTAATAATTTTGCGAAATTGAATTGGTGACCGTCGCTAGACTCAAGGATTAGAGTGGTGGAAACATGAAGAACAATTCCAGCAACTAGAGCCTTGATAGGCAGCATCCAGCTAGAGACAATATCTGCATGCTGTGCGACTAGACTACCCAAAGGAGACATAATTGCAAATAACCCTATGACCAACAATATTTTACCTATGGAAGCTTTATTGGCAATCAAAAAACCAGTAAAAATAAATGCAATAGGGATTTTATGAATGGCAACCCCATAAGTCATGCCGCTGGAATCCTGCAATGGCATACCTTCTAGAAATGCGTGGATGCATAGACTTACAAATAAAGCGATCGGGAATTTAGAAACGTCTTTGTGGACATGCAGGTGACCATGTTCTGCGCCTTTTGAGAAGAATTCTAGAATAATTTGAAGGAAAACACCACCTATCAAGTAGATGCCAAAAGTTGAATCTCCAGATTCATAGATTTCAGGCAGGAATTCTGTAGCAACAGCACTCAATAAAAAAGCACCTGAAAAAGCCAATAGCAGTTTCATGCGTTGTCTAGAAACTTCTTTAAATATAAAAGCCGTAGCACTACCTATAACAACTGCTAGAAATGGCAACCACAAATTCATCATGATTCTTTTGCTGTTTGAAATACTAGAATGAGTCGATCGCTCTTTTTCTCGTTAAAGTCATCCAATTGATAACTACCATAAGTTGAAACCAGTTCAAGTCCAGCGACCTTAAAATAGAATTCAAAATCAGTTAGGGTTAAGGCTTGCACTCGTTCTGTAAAATGGAAGTTGTTACCGTCTTCCTTAAATCTGATTTCTTTGAAAATATGATCGTTTTCAAATCTGCGAGATTGTTTGAATGTAATTCCTTTTTCCGTCTTTTCATCTTGGGCTACCAGGTTTTCAATCACTTTGTGCGAATTGAAAAAGTCAATAACACCATATCCATTTTGCTTGAGGCCATTTTTGATGGCTTGGATTGTTTTTAAATTATCCTTGGGATCATCAAAGTACCCAAAGCTGGTAAACAAATTGAAGATCGCATCAAACTTTTCATGAAAAGGTTCGGTCATGTTATGAACCGCAAATTTAATGCGGTCCAGTTGCACCTCGCCGGTTCCAAGTTCACCCAGTTCAAGGTTTCCAGATTTGATGTGGTCTAATTTCGCTTTCGCGAAAGCGATACTACTTTCACTCAAATCAACACCGGTAACATCATATCCTAACCTGTTCAAAAAGATACTATGACGGCCGCGACCACAAGCAAGATCTAGGATGTGCGCCTGCGGTTGGAGCTCAAGACGTTTTGTAAGTCGCTTCATGAACTGCCCAGCCTCGATATAATCACGATCCCTGTACAGAATGTGATAGTAGGGCGTGTCGAACCAACTGGAATACCATGTAGTCTGGTCGTTTGTGTCACTCATAGGCGGCAAAAATACCTTAATTTTGCCGCTCAAAACCCTATCGCATGTCGCAAAATTTTAAGATGATTGCCAAAACTCTTTTTGGACTAGAGGAAGTTCTGGAAACCGAACTTAGGAATCTGGGAGCCATGGATATCGAGAAAGGCGTGCGTATGGTGAGCTTTGCTGGCGATCAAGGTTTTATGTACAAGGCAAACATGATGCTGCGTACCGCGATCAGAATATTGAAACCCATTCATAGTTTTAGGGCGCGCAATGAAGTCGATTTGTATGATGGCATCTATCAAATGGATTGGACAAAATTTCTAACGCCACACGATACACTCGCGGTAAATGCAACGGTATCCTCGCAATATTTTAATCACAGTCAATATGTGGCGCTCAAAACAAAGGATGCCATTGTGGATCAATTGCGCGATAAGCATGGCCGCAGACCTGATGTGGATACAAAAAATCCTGATCTGCGCATATCGGTTCACATTAATGACCAAACCGTTGATGTTTCTCTGGACACCAGTGGTGATCCTTTATATAAAAGAGGTTATCGCGACCAGACTAACGTGGCACCTATCAATGAGGTCCTGGCAGCTGGGATTATTCTCTTAAGCAACTGGGACCAGCGATCCACTTTTATTGATCCTATGTGCGGTAGTGGAACTATAGCGATTGAGGCAGCAATGATAGGAGCTAATATCGCTCCTAATATTAATAGGAAAGAGTTCGGTTTTGAGAAATGGCCAGATTATAACAATGAACTGTTTGAGAATATTCAGGAGAGTTGTTTGAAAAAGATGAGAGGTTTTGACGGTAAGATCATCGCTCGTGATGCAGATGGGTACACGGTAGAGAAAGCCATTGAAAACGTCAAAAATGCCAACCTTCAGGATTTTGTGAGTGTTGAAAAAGGTGATTTCTTTAGAGATTCACAAAGTGCCCAAGCCTTCTTATTGTTCAATCCACCGTACGATGAGCGATTGGAAATTGATATGGAAGCCTTTTATAAAGAGATAGGCGACACTCTTAAAACTAGATATGCCGGCAGTACTGCATGGATGATCACAGGTAATCTTGAAGCCTTGAAGCATGTAGGCTTAAAAGCCTCGCGCAGGATCAAGCTTTTTAATGGTAAATTGGAAGCAAGACTCGTCAAATATGAAATGTATCGAGGCTCAAAAAAAGCGAGTAAACAGGATGCATAGCAATGTATATTTGCACAGCGCATTATTTAAAAAACAGTAATTATGGCAATGAATAAGAACGGAGTTTTAGGATGGGCAACCTTGATCATGATTATTATAGGCGTTGGTTTAATCGCGCTGGGAGCCTTTAGATATCGAGAAGTAGCAGGCTACGGCTTTGCTGCTGTAGGTATTGGTTTTTTTGCGATTGCCTGGGTATTTAATGCATTGAAAGGTCGCGTTTAATGAAGCGAGAAATTAAAATCAGGAATTTAAATAGTAAGAAATACCTGCGCATCACCTATACCGCGGCAGCTTTATTTGTGCTTGCGTTTTTGTGCTGGTTCCTTGATGGCCCTATCGTGTATGCTTACATTGCCGCTGGAGTAGCCATAACGCTTTTTGCCTATTTGAGCATGGACAGTTTCACGACTTCAAATGCAGTTTCTTACGGGTCTAAAAGTGTAACCATGAAGCTACTGGGACATAAAACCATCGGGTTTTTATTTACTGATTTGCGGGAAGTACGCTTACAAGAATTGGGATTATTAATACGTGTTGATGGGATGGAGGATTTAAAGCTTTCGCGAAAGCGTTACACTGATCAATCCCTCGAAGAATTACATACTATTTTACAAGAAAAAACAACATTGCAATGAGTGACGACAAACAAGTAATATTTTCCATGTCTGGTCTATCCAAGACCTACCAAAGCACGGGAAAACAGGTATTGAAAAACATTTACCTAAGCTTTTTTTACGGAGCCAAAATTGGGATCCTGGGTCTCAATGGTTCTGGTAAATCAACCCTATTAAAGATTATAGCTGGTAAAGAGAAAAACTATCAAGGCGATATCAATTTCCTACCTGGCTATAATGTAGGTTATCTGGAACAAGAGCCTGAACTGGACGAGTCCAAAACCGTTATGGAAATCGTCAAAGAAGGCGTAGCTGAAACAGTTGCGATCCTTGATGAATACAATAAAATCAATGATGACTTTGGGTTGGAAGAGAACTACTCTGATTCTGATAAAATGGATAAGTTGATGAATCGTCAAGCAGAATTGCAGGACAAGATCGACGCATCAAATGCTTGGGAACTGGATACTAAATTGGAGATCGCTATGGATGCGTTGCGTACGCCACCTGGCGACGCGAGTATCGCAAATCTCTCTGGTGGAGAAAAGCGCCGCGTGGCACTTTGTAGATTATTGCTTCAAGAACCAGAAATTTTACTTCTGGATGAGCCTACCAACCACCTTGATGCAGAATCTGTTTTATGGTTGGAACAACACTTAGCACAATATAAAGGAACCGTCATCGCAGTAACTCACGATAGGTATTTCCTTGATAATGTTGCAGGATGGATTCTAGAATTGGATCGTGGTGAAGGAATTCCATGGAAAGGAAATTATTCTAGCTGGTTGGAGCAAAAAAGTGACCGACTTGCAAAAGAAGAAAAAACCGAATCCAAGCGCCGCAAGACATTACAGCGTGAGCTGGACTGGGTGCGTCAAGGAGCTAAAGGTCGTCAGACCAAACAAAAGGCTCGTTTGAATAACTATGATAAACTCTTGAATGAAGATCAAAAAGCCAAGGAAGAAAAATTAGAGATCTATATCCCTAACGGTCCACGATTGGGAACTAATGTTATTGATGCTAGTGGTGTGAGCAAGGCCTTTGGCGATAAGCTGTTGTATGAAGACCTAAACTTTGTACTACCACAAAACGGAATCGTAGGAATTATAGGTCCCAATGGTGCTGGTAAAACCACCATCTTCAAAATGATCATGGATGAGGTGGAACCAGACAAAGGTTCTTTCAAAGTAGGTGAAACGGTCAAACTAGCTTACGTAGATCAAACACACTCTAACATCGATCAGGATAAGTCTATATGGGAAAACTTCGCTGATGGTCAGGACATGGTCATGATGGGCGGGAAAATGGTCAACTCAAGAGCCTACCTGAGCCGATTTAATTTCTCAGGATCAGAACAGAACAAAAAGGTGTCCGCACTTTCTGGTGGTGAACGCAACCGTTTGCACCTTGCAATGACTTTGAAAGAGGAAGGAAACGTGTTGTTACTGGATGAGCCTACCAATGATTTAGATGTAAATACGTTGAGAGCGTTAGAAGAAGGTCTGGAAAACTTTGCAGGTTGTGCAGTTATTATTTCGCACGACAGATGGTTCCTGGATCGTGTTTGTACGCACATTATAGCTTTTGAAGGTGACTCTCAAGTGTATTCTTTTGAAGGTAGTTTTACCGAGTATGAAGAGAATAAGAAGAAACGATTGGGCGATGTTACTCCTAAACGTATTAGATATAAGAAGTTGATAAGAGACTAGATCAACTTAATTGAAGAGTATTTAAATCCCGATTTTGAGAAATAGATTCTCTAATCGGGATTTTTTCATTTTAAACGTTGATTGTCGTGTTAACTGAGAAATTTAATTAACAGTTTGAATAGATTCTTTTAACTTGAATAAGGCGGCAGAAATACCCTACAAATGGTATTTTTCCATCGATTTTGAAGGGTTAATTTCAACTTTTTAAAACATGCTCGATGAAAAGAAAATTACAATCCCTTGGAATACAAATGGCACAAGGCCTAATTAGCAATGAAGATGCGCAAGGACTTGGAGTCATTTCTTATTTAAACTACATCAAGTACAAGGCAGAATGTCGTTATTCTTCTGTTGTTTTTGGAGATAAATTTCATAAACAATTTCCAGACCGTTCCAATGCCGTTATGATGAGCGAACTGTCCATCTCAATCAATAATTTCATCAAGCTTTTAAGAGGCGAACTTATCTCTTCTAATACCGTTAAAATATTCACAGAAATTGATCAGTGTTTGAGGTTTCATGTTTCGGTAACAGATGATAGCGTCGCATCGACACTTTCTGAATTACTGGATGAAATCAATAATAAAGTTATTAATTATTTAGGTGAACCAGGTTCATCTTTTAGTGATCGTATTATTAGTTTACAATATTTGGCAGCTGTTCATAACAGCGAACGCAGTCTAAATTTGGAGGCTAAAGATTTCATCGAGGTAAAATCAATTCTAGCGGCACTCGACTGTTTGACCCTGCATTCACAGGAATTGCAAAAGTCAAACTCCAATCAATCTATTCCAGAAAGCCAATCCGTTTTGTATAAAAGCGCCGTTTGAAGGTGACTAAATAATAGCGGAAACTCCTCTTTAAACACCCTTGGAGATTCAAAGAAATATTCCGTCAATACAGACATGAATTCGTATTGATTGGTAAATGCGTATTCCCTAAAATATGCCGATTGCTCCAATTTAACTCGAAGGTCTTTATCCGTTAAAGCCAGCAATAACTTTTGGTGATATTTATGATAGCGCAATGCATCAATATGCTGTGATCGCTCACTTTCCAAATGAATTACATGAGTAAATTCGTGTAGTGCGAGATGGAAATTGTCATCAGTAACTTTCAATCCAGTAACGACATCAGGCCATGATAAAGCTAGCACTTTGGCTCTAGGGTTGTATTCACCTTTATGTTTCACACCATTTGCTGCGCTCTCAAATTCTGCATCAAATAATAGAATCGTATCTAAATGATCCATGATATAATTGCGCCGCCCAAAGGTTAGCATAACTGCAATACTAGAAATGGTAACAATCTGCTCCTCGGTAACTTGCTTACCGTGTCGGTGTCTAAAGGATTTGTCTGCTATAAAACAAGAGACACGATGTTCAAACTGTTTTTGATAACTCGATGACAGATTCTTGTAGAAAGGGAAGGATTGAAGAATACGATTTCGCGAAAGCGATAACTTTCTCCAGCTAATCAACTGCCTGTACCAGAGAAAATCACTCCTGTTTTGTAGATACCTCAAAACCAGATGCGCTATGGCGGCTAATAAAATGAGACCTACAAAAGCATAGCCATATGGAGCCAGCCATTGTTTAGTATCACCTGGAATGAGTAAAAACGGCACTTAGTCGTTTGACATAAAAATGCTCATGATGTACCAGAATAACAACATCAGTGAGGCAAACAATCCCAAGGATGCGCCCACATATTGATCTGTAGAATATTTGTGAACCAACTGCGAAGTCTGATATAAAATTGTTCCTGAAGCCAAAACGATCATACCTACACTAAAAACCAATCCAAGATTGAATCCAAAAATCATCCCGGCAATGATTGCTCCAACGGCGATGACAAAACCTATCATCAAGAAGCTGCGCAAAAATGAAAAGTCCTTTTTAGTGATAAGCACCACAGCGCTCAATCCCGTAAATAGGGCAAGCGTCATGATGGCGGCTTGATTGATAACAGAGAAATAATCACCTTCCATATAGAAAATAGCGATATAGAGAAGTGGCACAAAAATGATAGCTTCAGCCAGTACAAAGAGGAATAGCGCTAGATATTGTTTCGTTTTATCATGTGTAGTGTGTGCTAGCTTTTCTGCATAGTTGGTCGCAAACATGAAAGCACCTAGAACAAGCAGCCATTTCCAGCCTTGAGTCAATGATAACATCAGTTCTACCAATGGATCGATACGCAACAAAACAGTTTCAATAATGATAAATAGTAAAGTGGCTAGCGCAACATGACCGTAAGTCTTGCGGTAAAAAGCTGCTCTGGTATCATCACTTACTTCTATAAGCGGTTGGTAGGTACTAGGATTTCTATATTCTGTGGTTTCCATTTCTTTAATTTTTGTTGTGTTTATAAGCTCTCGGAGAAAATCCTTGTCTGAATCACATCAGATTTGAGCTATTGCTGAATCAAAGATATTTAATTAATTCGTAGCTGTAATAAAAGCGTGATACTATGAGTAATCCACTTTCTCTCAAGTATAATTTTATAAAATTGTTTTCATTTCCAACTTTAAGTTTTATCTGACAATAATAGTACCGATTTTCAGATGACAACAATTTAGTTTTCAAGTGTATGATAAAAACAATAACATCTTAAGAAAGATGAACGTAGGTGGTTTGTTTAAAAGAAGCTGTTTTCCAATTAGAATACGACTGATCAGGTGCAACTTTCACATTTCCCTATCATTTATTGCTGCGTGCTTCCTTAATTTTCAATTTTCCAGTTGTTTAGTATAAATAACTGCGACTACATTTTCATTTTTATTTGAAGATTGCTTTTGAAAAACATTTTCCTACTACTACTTCTATCCTTTGTGACTCACTCGTGTTTGATAACTAAAAATTATCAAAAGCCAGAGCTTGATGTCCCTGTGGTTTATAGAGACTTCAAAGAAGTAGATTCTACATCTATGGCTTCGGTTCCTTATGAATTGTTCTTCAAGGATATTTTGTTGTTGGGCTACATCGATGAAGCGCTCATAAATAATTACGACTTGAGATTGTCGCTTCAAAATGTTTATAGATCACAGGCACTTTATCAACAGGGACGAGCAGGATATTTGCCTACCTTGAATGTAGATGCTACAGTGACTTCATCAGACTTTAGCGATAATAGTTTTCAGGGACAACAGGCCCGTCAAGGAAACCAATCCAGTAATGGTAATATTCCATCCCGCATTGAACAATATGACTTAACGGGAACACTGGATTGGGAAGTTGATCTTTGGGGCGGTATCACCAGCAATAAAAGAGCAACGGCAGCCGCTTATTTACAGAGCGAGGCTGGACAACGACTGGTTAAAACCTCCATAATTTCAAATGTTGCCTCGCAATATTATCTGCTTATGGCTCTTGATGAACAACTGGAAACAGCTCTTAAGGCAGTGGATGCAAGACAAAGAAGCTATGAAATCACACAGAAGCTAAAAAAAGCAGGTTTAGAACGTGAGGTTGTGGTGCAGCAATCCGGTTCTCAACTAAAAATTGCGGAATTATTGGCACTGGATCTCGAGTTAC
This sequence comes from Nonlabens sp. Hel1_33_55, assembly GCF_900101765.1. Lineage (NCBI taxonomy): Bacteria > Pseudomonadati > Bacteroidota > Flavobacteriia > Flavobacteriales > Flavobacteriaceae > Nonlabens > Nonlabens sp. Hel1_33_55. The sequence continues at coordinate 1,625,006 of NZ_LT627735.1, read as the reverse complement.
AAATCAAGGTTGCAGAAAATGCCTTCAGCGTGCTGTTGGGAAAAAACCCTCAACAGATTTCCCGCAGTGAGTTGGTTGATGTGTTCATGGACAGAGAAATAAACATGGGATTGCCATCGCAGTTATTGAGAAACAGACCTGACGTGATACAGGCAGAATTTAACCTGATCAACGCTTTTGAATTGGAAAACGTAGCTCGGGCAGATTTTTATCCGCAGTTAAATCTTGGGGCTTCAGCGGGTTTTAGAAGTGTGAATGCCAGTAACTGGATAAGCAGTGCCTCGTTGTTTAACTCGCTGGTAGCAGGTCTGGCACAGCCCATTTTGAATAATAGAAGGATAAGAACAAATTATGAGGTAGCTCAGATCAATAAGAAAACCGCATCTCTCGACTTCAAACAAACCTTGCTCAATGCATATCAGGAAGTAAACGATGCGTGGTTCACTCAAAATTCTCTAGAAGAACAATACAAAATACTTCAGGAACAGGTGCTATTTCTTGATAACGCCACAGACTATTCGTTCCGCCTATATCAAAGCGGACTTTCCAGTTATCTCGAGGTGCTCATAGCAGACTCCAACCGACTCAATGCTCAGATAGAATTGATAAACCTTAAACTGGATCAGCTCAATGCTACGGTAGAGTTGTACCGTGCTTTGGGCGGTGGCTGGAATAAAGTGATCGTTCCTGTAGATACCATGTTGTCTAATGAAAAGGAAAAGGATGAATGAAGTTACGCTTTCGCGAAAGCGAATTTCAAACAAACCTTATAACTTGAATCAAAGGGCATGATTGATTTAAAAATTGAAACAAGTTGGTGATGATTTCTGACCATTTTATGAGAAAGAATTATTGCCAAAACGACTTAAAAACCCAGTGAAGTTCTGGGAGCTATAAACTATGAAGATTAATTACAGTTTTGCTTTTTCCTGCCTGACGGTGTTTGCGCTATTCTTTTCTTGTTCTGACGAGAAAAAAGAGCAGCGAATACCTCAATTACCCGTTCTTAAAGTTGAAAAGAGAACCGTCAACGATACTACCATCTTTCCTGCTAATGTTGAAGGTGTTAAAAACATAGAAATCAGGCCTAAAATTGAAGGATTCATAGAAAGAATTTATGTGGATGAAGGCGCTTATGTTCAAAAAGGTGACTTGCTGTTTGAACTGGAAGCTGAACCTTTGCAGGCAGACGCACAAGCAGCACGAGATGCTATAGGTATTGCCCGTGCAGACCGTTATGATGCACAGGTGGACGTTGATAAATTGGTACCACTTGTTGAAGAAGGTATCATTAGCGAGGTAGAACTTAAGAAAGCTCAAGCCGGCCTTGCTCAGGCAAACTCTAGATTGAAAGAAAGCGAAAATGTCTATCGCAGCGCACAGCGCACGTCAGACTACAAATCGATCAAGAGCCCTGTAACGGGTCGTATAAATTCATTGCCCTATCGATTAGGATCACTTGTGGGGCCTACCAATAACCTTCCGTTGACTACGGTAAGCCAGAACGATAGCGTTTTTGTGTATTTTTCTATGGATGAAAAAGATTATGTTGCTTTTCTTGATGAGACTAGAGGAACTTCTCTACAAGAAAAGATCGCAAATTTTCCAGAGGTAGTTTTTGAATTGTCTAACGGCAATAACTACAAGCAAAAAGGAAGGATTCAGACAACAACTGGAACCATTAATAGTTCTACGGGAAGCATCACCTTTAGAGCTATTTTCCCAAATCCCGATGGTAAGCTTACAGATGGTTATAGTGGTCTTTTAAAAATACCTATTAAATACAGTGACGTTGTTGTAGTGCCTGCAGAATCTACTTATAAAGAACAAACGCTTACCTATCTCTTTAGGGTCGCTAATCAGGATACGATTTACAATACGCTGGTCAATATAGAAAAACGGGTTGGAAATGTGATTATCGTGAATTCTGGGATTAAGGTAGGTGATACAATTCTCGCCAAGGGACTAGGTAAAGTGCAGGATAGTGCCAAGATAAAACCAAAACTTATCGCATTGGATAGTGTGTTAGGGAATGTAAAAAAAGCTTTTAGGAATGAATAAGTTCCTCAAAACATTTATTGATAATCCAGTTTTATCAACCGTGATTTCAATTGTGGTTGTAATTCTGGGAATATTGGGTTTCAATAACTTGCCGGTTACTCAGTACCCTCAAATTGCACCGCCAACCGTTGAGGTGACAGCGACCTTCCCAGGTGCAGGTGCGCAGACCATCCTGGAGAGTGTTGTGGTACCACTTGAACAAGAAATTAATGGGGTGCAAGGTATTGACTACATAACCTCTACTGCAAGTAATAGCGGTAATGCAACTATTACCATTTTCTTCAAGCAAGGAACCGATCCGGATATTGCAGCTGTTAATGTTCAAAACCGTGTAGCAAGAGCTAACCCTCTACTTCCTGCAGAGGTTATTAATAGTGGTATCGTTACTCAAAAAAAGCAGAACAGTTCGTTGATGTATCTATCCTTTAGAACTACAACTGATGATTTTGATGAGGTTTTTGTTCAGAATTATGTTGATATCAAGGTAGTTCCAGTTCTTCAAAGAATTGAAGGCGTAGCTCAAATTTCATCCAGTAGTGGAAAATCCTATACCATGCGCATCTGGATAAAGCCTGATAAACTTGCTGCATATGACTTACAACCATCAGATGTTTTAACTGCCTTGAATGAGCAGAGCATAGAGGCGGCTCCAGGTACGTTGGGGCAAAATTCAGGTTCTTCCTTTGAATATGCTCTACAGTATCAGGGACGTTTCAGTTCAATTGAAGAATACCAGGATATCGTGCTTAAAACCCTAGATGATAACCAGTATTTGACACTCAAACAGGTTGCAGACATTGAGCTGGATGCATTTAGTTATACCTCTATCTCAGAAACCAATGGAGAGCGGTCTATAGGTCTAGGAATATTTCAGTCCCCAGGTTCTAATGCCCAAAAAGTTATTAAAGATCTCGAAGCAGAACTCGATAGGCTTGCAGCAGATTTCCCCAAAGGGATGGATTATATCATTGACTATAATATCAATGATTTCCTAGAAGCATCGATCAGCAATCTGATAAATACTTTTCTGCTTGCTTTTGCATTAGTTTTTGTGGTGGTTTTTATCTTTCTTCAAGATATACGTACGACAATTATCCCAGCCATAGCAGTTCCAGTATCTGTAGTGGGAACATTTTTCTTTTTAAACTTGTTGGGTTACTCCTTAAATCTTCTCACATTATTTGCCTTAATTCTAGCCATAGGTATTGTTGTTGACGATGCTATTGTAGTTACAGAAGCCGTTAAATCAAAAATGGAAAAAGGTGAAAAAAGCGCAAGAAAGGCTAGTATAGATGCGATGAAAGAAATATCGGGAGCTATTGTAGCTACAACGCTCGTGATGGCTGCCGTATTTATTCCGGTAACTTTTTTAACGGGACCTACCGGAATATTCTTTGAGCAATTTGGAGTAACGTTGATTATTTCAATACTAATTTCATCCATTAATGCACTTACGTTGAGTCCTGCACTAAGCGCTTTAATTTTGAAGCCTAAGGATGATGAGGACAAAGACAAAAACTTTTTAAGACGTTTCTTCCATGGATTCAACCAGAAGTTTGACCAATTGAAAGACCGCTATGAAAGCATTCTAACAAAACTGAGCAGTAAGCTAATCATAACGGGTGCCGTTCTTGCTGTTGCTGTAGTTGCTATATTTTTTATCAATAATAAACTGCCTAAAGGATTCGTACCAACCGAAGATAAAGGAGTGGTCTTTGCAAATGTCACCTTGCCTGATGGTGCCTCCATGGATCGCACTTATCAAATTATGGCAGACTTTAGTGAACAAGCTAAAGAGATAGATGGAGTTGAATCCATATCGTTTTCAACAGGTTCTAACTTTTTCAATGGTACTGGAGGCTCTTATGCCTTAGCGTACCTTCCTTTACAGAAATGGAGTAAAAGAGATACTGATTCTTTGTCTATCAATTCTATTATAAAACAACTTAACGGTATAGCTCAATCATTTCCTGATGCGCAAATGACTTTTTTCCAACCGGCGCAAGTGCCGGGTTACAGTGGTTCTGGTGGTTTCTCATTTAATGTCCTGAGTGAGAGCGGTGCGTCGCTAGATGATTTGAACGAGGAAACCAAAAACCTTACCGCTCGTCTCAACCAACGACAGGAGATTGCCATGGCTAGAGCAACGTTTAGCAACCAGTTCCCTCAATATCAGATAGAGTTGGATTTACCCAAGATTAAGGCAGCAGGAATTAATGCAAATACAGTATTGGAATCATTACAAGGTTATATAGGCGGGATTTACGCTTCCAATTTTAGCAAATTCGGTAGACAGTATAAAGTTTACGTACAAGCTCTTCCAGAGTATCGCAGGACAAAAGAAGATTTTAAAAAGATCTTTGTGCGCAATGATATGGGAGAAATGGCGCCCATTACAGAATTCTTCACGTTAAAGGAAATAAACGGAGCTCAATCTATCAATAGATTTAATTTGTTCAATGCTATAGGCGTCAATGGGTCCATTGCTGAAGGTTATAGTACGGGTGATGCTATTGCTATAATTAGGGAAGAAGCCCAAGATTTGAAACGCGGCTATAGCTTAGGATTTAATGGTTTGACTAGAGAAGAAATAGAGGCGGAAGGTCAGTTACAGGTAATACTTGTTCTTAGTTTGATATTCATGTACTTTTTTCTCGCTGTTCAATACAAAAGCTACATCATTCCATTTGCGGTAATTCTTTCTCTGCCGCTAGGTGTACTCGGTTCTTATCTGTTTACGTACCTATTCGGTTTAGAAAATAATATTTATTTCAGGATTGCATTGATCATGCTGGTCGGTCTGCTAGCTAAAAACGCCATTCTTATAGTAGAGTTTGGACAGCAGAAAAGGAGAGATGGCGAGTCCATCAAGGATGCTGCTATCCAAGCGGCAAGAGAACGATTAAGACCCGTTTTAATGACCTCCATCGCATTTATTGCTGGTATGGTTCCTTTAATTATTGCATCTGGTGTAGGTGCTAAAGGGAACAGATCCATAGGAACCGGTGCTGCAGGAGGTTTGTTTTTTGGAACCATTCTGCTGATTATTTTTGTCCCAATGCTATTCATAGTTTTTCAAAATCTGCATGAGAAAACGGTAGGAAAATTGTTTACGGAAGATGAAGAAGATGAATAATTATTAATTCTCAGGGATTATCCACTGTTAGTTAGAGGGATTAAAAATATCAAGAAATTGTTTCGTCAATGATTTTGCTTTAGACCAACATATCATTAAACCTTTGTTATTTTTAGGCGTCATAACCAGCGAATGAGCCAATCTACCGACCAACAAATTCTGGATCTCGTTAGTAACCCTAAATCTTTGGATAAGGGTTTTCGTTTATTGGTGAAAGAACATCAACAAAACCTTTACTGGCAAATACGTAAGATTCTTCTCAATCATGAGGATACTGATGACGTGTTGCAGAATGTCTTTATCAAAATATTTAGAGGCTTGCCTAAGTTCAAAGGTGATAGTAAATTGAGTACCTGGATGTTTAGAATTGCCTACAATGAAAGCATGACATTTCTCAAGCGTAAATCAAAAATTGTTCAGATCAATAGCGCAGAGATGCAGGATTATCTGGTACAACAGTTGGAAGCAGATGTCTACTTTACAGGTGATGAGATTCAAAAACAACTGCAAAAAGCGCTAGTAAGGTTACCTGACCGTCAACGAGAGATTTTTAATATGAGATATTATGATGAGATCAAATTCAAGGACATTGCAGAAATATTGGAATTGAGTGAAGGTGCAGTAAAATCAAGCTATCACATTGCAGCCAAAAAGATAGAGGCCTACCTAAAAGAAGATTAAACTAACGGCCATAATTAGTGTCATAGAAACATGAAGAAGAAGAACACACATAACGATTTAGGATTTAAAGTGCCAGATGGCTACTTTGAATCCAATATGGATCGTTTGTTCGATAAGGTGAATCCTGATCAAGAGAGCAAGGAATCACCGTTTTCTGTACCGTCTGGTTACTTTGAAACTTTAGAAGACCGCATCTTGAATGCTGTTAGCGCAGATCAAAATAAATTGGTTTCAAGTTTAAACCCTTTTGAAGTACCGCAAGGATATTTTGAGAGTTTGGAAGATCGGGTAATGAGTACTGTTGCTCAAAGTAAGCAGATTACTCTTGATAAGGAAAACCCATTTACGACTCCAGAGCATTATTTTGAGAGCCTAGAGCAACGAGTGTTAGAAGCAACGGTAGATAAACCTGTCGTGAAGCTAGAAAGAGATTATCCATCTTGGGTAATTCCAATGATTGCAATAGCAGCCATATTTGTTGCCATACTAGCCATTGATGGTTTCTGGCCTACTCAAAATATGACTATTGAGGATTTAGAAAATGAAGAAATCGCGCTTTACTTAGCGGAAACTGATTTCATATATGATAATGACGCGATCAATATTTTATACTCAGACAACGATATTTTAGACACCACCAACTTTGAAACCTCTTTAGATAACGATGAATTATTAAACTACCTCGCAGATGAGGTAGATATGAACCAAATGTGGGAAGAATGAAAACTATAACTGTATTTACCATAGCCCTAATGGCATCTTTCAGTTCTATGGCGCAAGTCGTACGCACCAGCTATCAAGAAGTGCAAAGTGCCACAGATAAAATTGAAGCTATGGAAGTGGCTTACCTGACGCAGGAATTGTCATTAACATCTGCCGAGGCTCAAAAGTTCTGGCCTATCTTCAATGATATAAAGGAAGAGCGCAATGATTTGAAAATCAAGAAAAAGAAATTGATGTACGACATGGCAAAGAGTTTCAACACCATGTCTGTTGATCAAGCACAAGGTTTTGTCGATGGTATGTTTGATATCGAGGCTTCTCTCAATGAGTCCAACTTTGAATCTCGTAACCGTAAGATCATAAAAATCATAGGGCCAAAGAGATTTTTGCAACTCAAAAAAGCCGAATATGAATTCAGGAAAAAAATATTGCGGGAATATCGTACCAGAGGTAGATAAATGCTCGTATAAAGTTTAGTAGTTAGTTTTGGTTAATGATGGCAAATCCCTCAAGAATTAGTTCTTGAGGGATTTGTGCTTTCTTTCAGTTAATCCATAATGCTTGTCCAGTCGCTACTGCTGTCGATGGTAGATCCATCATACTCCAGTTTCCAACCAAAACTTTCAGTCAGTACATAAACTTGAGACAGCTCGCTTAGCAGTCGGTTTTGTGCGTTGTTGACAATTTCACTCTTACTTATTTTACCTCTCAGGTCCTTAGTGATCTGACTTTTCATTTTATTAAAATCCTTTGCCTCAAACCTATTGGTCAATCCATTGTCAATGTTATAGTAGGTCAGATCTGGATCAATTTTGATTTCAGGTGGTGGTATATTTAGGATCCTAATTGTTTTTTCATTCTCTTCAATTTGAAAATTCATCTTGCGCAAATCGTATGCGATCTGGACTTTGGCATTTGAAATAATCAAAGCGCGTTTCTGGCTGCTGTAAAAGTCCCATCCATATGACTTTGTGTTTTCATAGGTGTAAACTTTAGCATAGGTAGCCTCTGTCACTACTAGTTTGCTCACATTGCGCACCTGTTTTTCAATAAGTGCAGTTTGAGCGGTCAGTCGTTCCTGTTCACTATTGCGATTGCTGTAATAGCTGTACATGAGTACTATCACCAGTGTGACGGCAACACCTATAAAAATTCCTTTGAGTCTACGTATCATATTTGGAGAGATGGAAATCGAGTGAGTAATTGATGGCGAGACTCTTCTACTTGCACCTGATGTGCCTTTGAGTCCTTAGGCCTGTGGTAAACTAATTTTTGATGTTTCTCAATAGCTGTTATTGCTTTTGAGGTGTTTGGGTTGAGTGCGCTTTCGCGAAAGCGTAACCACACATAATCCACAGCGGTATCATTAGGATGAATCATATCACCGGCATAGAAGCGGTAGTCGCGCAGTTCGTCCATCAGGATCTCATAGGACGGAAAATAATATGCCTCGCCATGATCACATCGCTGCTGAATGGCCTCCTGCAAGCGCGCCTTGCTACGGGTGTTTTCAACCATACCATCCTTTATATGCCGCACGGGTGAAACCGTGTAGATAAGCTGGATGTCAGGATTTATTGAGGAAATTAATTTTTCAATTTTATGAAGCGAATTACTTATTTCTTCGTGGGTAAGAAGTCTTTTATCAAAAAGCTTCTGAGGTTGTTGGTGACAGTTGACCACGATAGTGCTACTTTCCTTGAGTTCGTAAATCCAAGAAGTGCCCAATGTAATGATCAAATGAGAAGCTTTAGAAAGCTGATTTTTTAAGATATTTCCAGCTCTTTTCAAATTCTCTAGCGTTTCATTGCTACTTTCACCATTAAGATCAGAATGAGCGAGATAGCTGAATTTCCCAGCCACATCATCCATTTTAAAATCACCTTTTAGTGACTTCTCCACCAATACCGCAATACTATGCGGATTGAAAATTACCCCAAAAGGATTCACTACCGACTGGAATGCATTGTAACTAAGTTTATCTCCTATGTGCTGCGCAAAGCAACTGCCCAGCAGGACCACTTGACTGTTGTGGTCAATGGGTCTGGCGATTTTATCAATCTCAAAAGAGGTAGTTAATTTCATAGATGACATACTCAACCAAATGTAATCAAATGAAATGCCGCGATTGTTAGCAGAATTCTAAACTAAGTGATGAAATAATTCAATGCAAGATATATTAGATAGCATATGATCGCTGCGGCAAGAATGGTGACAAGAATTACTTTATTTCGCCGCTTTTTCTCTTGTTTAACTTTGATTTGGAACGCCGCTTTGGCTGCGGCAATTTGTTCTGGAGTGTGTTTAGGTGTTTTGCTCCAGTCATTGTTGTAAAGAGCTCCGCTTTCAGTTCCCGCCAGAGATTTATCGCTAGTCTTACGACGTCTGGCGTTGTTTTTCATTGCGGTGATCATGTGCTGTATGAAGCCACCTGCTAGCATAATTTCTATTTATTGCAGCTATCAACGAAGTTTTCTGCATGACGAGACACGCCATCGATCAGGCGTTTTAAGACTTTTTCTGTTAGCATGTTGCCCGTAGCTTTGAATAAAATAAGATCATTATCGTCATTGAAGACATCATATTTCTCCTCAGTAGAACCAATCAGTTGTTGTTGGTAAATAATACGATTTGTAGAAATATCAAAGATGGTGAGCGTTCCAGTCACATGTTCATCAGGACTAAATGATTTTCTAGTATCTCTGAATTGAGTAACAATAGGCTCCTTGTAAGTTGAACTTATATGGATTACAAAATCCACATTTGGTTGGAGTATTTTAATACTATTGATGTCGGCCTTTCTGATTTTGTAATCGTCAATTTGTATATCAGTTGCTTTGACCACGCTATTGCTTAATAAGCAGTTGCCTAAAAGGTCTCTCATATTTTCTTCTAAGCGAGAAAATGTTTCATTAACCAGCCGAACAGGAACTTCTGGTTTTACAATAGTGTAGGAGCCCTTTCTAACAATAAATTCATTTTTTCTCAATTTTGTAGGTTCTTGGTAGGTGACAGACTGAATATTATTACAGCCTACAACGAGAAGCGCTATTATAGAAACAAAAAGAAAAGTCTTCATGTAAAGTTCGAGTTTAAAAACTGATATTCTGTGGTCTATTCTTTCTCAACTACATAAGTTTTTGCGATCCTATCGTGTATGGATCGCCAGTAAGGTTGATCCATAAGCAAAGCAATTACTTCGGCAAAAACGATGAGTGCCGAGATACCTGAAATCACATTGAGCACTGGATAACGTTCTGCAAGCGCAAGGCTGTAATCGAAGTAACCTTCAAAATCAGCCAGGTAACCATCGTTGAAAATATAAAAATAGATGGGTAGCATGATTAGGGTTTGGGCAATGGTAAAGATGCTGCGTAAGACTGCCTGTGCAGCATTGATTTTGCCGCCGTCATAATCCACGACTTTAATATAAAGGATCATCTTACCCCAAGTTGCGCCATAAAGCCATTCTAATATTGGCTTGTAAGCCATGGCAACAATACTCGCCAATAGATACAACCAGAAGCTGCGCAAATAAATAAGATTATAGATATTCACCGCACCTACAGGAATGATCAAGAAAAGTGCGTCCAGCAAATATGCTCCCAATCGAGGACCGAATCCTTTAAAATTGAGTTCGGTTTCTTGTGATTCGTCTTGTTCTAGAAAAGGGTCGTTTTGCATGTTATCAATCTACAAATAACCCTTAGCAGCCTCAAGCGCTGCATCAATCCCTTGCGGGTTCTTACCACCAGCTGTGGCAAAGTGTGGCTGGCCACCGCCGCCGCCTTGAATGTGCTTTCCTAGTTCGCGGACGATAGCTCCTGCATTCAGCTTTTTGTCTTCTACGAGATTTTTACTAATGATGACGGTAAGTGTTGCCTTATCATCTGAATTAGATCCTAGAATCATGAATAAATTTTCCATACCACGCTCGATTTCAAAAGCCAAGTCCTTGATGGATTTGGTATCAAGATCAGTAGCAGCAGAAATAAACTGTACGCCATTGATTTCTTGAGCAGAAGCTATTAAATCACCTTTGAGATTTCCAGCTTTCGCTTTAAGCAATTGCTCAATTTCCTTTTTAAGCGCAGCGTTTTCATCCTGCAACGCTTGAACGGAATCGGCTGGATTTTTTGCTGTTGATTTTAGGATGTTTTTTATCTCTTCTAGCGTTTCATCTTGATCTTCAAAATACTTCAATACGGCATCGCCTGTGATGGCCTCAATACGACGTATTCCAGCAGCTACGGCAGCCTCGCTTTTAATTTTAAAATGCCAGACATCTGCGGTGTTTTGAACGTGTGTTCCACCACAAAGTTCCTGACTTTCACCAAACTTAACTGTTCTAACTACATCACCATATTTCTCACCAAACAACCCAATAGCACCTTCTTCAATCGCTGCTTCATATGTGTTGTTTCTATTTTCTTCCAGTTGTAATTGTTCAGAAATACGAGCATTTACAAATTGTTCTACCTGATCAATTTCTTCTGGAGTCATTTTGGCAAAATGCGAGAAGTCAAATCTCAAAGAAGAACTGCGTACCATAGAACCTTTTTGTTCTACATGCGTTCCCAGAATCTTGCGTAATGCTTGATGTAAAAGGTGAGTAGCTGTATGGTTTGCGGCACTGCGTTGACGTTGTTTAGCATCTACCACAGCCTTGTGTCGCTCCTTTAATTCTTTAGGCAGGTTGTTTGTGATATGAACGGTTTGTCCGTTTTCCTTCTTTGTGTCGATAATGTAAACGGTATCACCGCTTGTGCTCTCTAAATACCCTTTGTCACCGGTCTGACCACCACTTTCTCCATAAAACGGAGTCATATTAAAAACCAGCTGATATTGATCACCGTCTTTTTTAGAAGTGACTTTTCTGTATCTGGAAATAAATACATCAGCCTCTAGACGATCGTAGCCTACAAACTCCTGCACATCGTCAGATCTTAATTCGGTCCAGTCCGTGGCAGAGGTTGCACTGGCTGCTCTGGATCTGTCCTTTTGTTCTTGCATGGCTTTATCAAAACCTGCTTCGTCAAGCTGCATTCCTTTCTCGCGCAAAATCAATGCGGTTAAATCAATAGGAAAGCCAAAGGTGTCGTACAATTCAAATGCTTTGGATCCCTCGATGGTGTTTTCTGATTTCGCTTTCCCTTCGACAGGCTCAGCGCGGCGCGCGGAAGCGATCATGGAATCCAACAAAACCAATCCTTGATCAAGGGTTCTCAAGAACGATTGCTCTTCTTCCTTGATTACATTAATAATCAAATCCTTTTGTGCCTTCAATTCTGGGAAAGCATCACCCATTTGATGCGCCAGCGTAGAAGCCAATTTGAAAATGAAAGGTTCTTTTTTATTGAGGTAGGTAAATCCGTAGCGTATGGCACGTCTCAGGATTCTGCGTATTACATATCCAGCACCAGTATTGGACGGCAATTGGCCATCTGCAATAGAGAAGGAAACCGCGCGCACGTGATCTGCAATGACTCTGATCGCGATATCTTCCTGTTCGGTATTTCCATAGGAATGACCTGTGATGGTTTCAATCTCGCTGATGAGCGGCTGGAATACATCAGTGTCATAATTGGATTGTTTGTGCTGTAAAACCATAGCAAGGCGTTCAAAGCCCATACCTGTATCCACATGTTGTGCAGGTAAGTTTTTTAAAGAACCATCTGCCATGCGGTTGTATTGCATGAATACGAGATTCCAAATTTCCACCACTTGTGGATGGTCTGCATTTACAAGAGTTGCACCGTCGACTTTAGCCTTTTCGGCATCGCTGCGTATGTCCACGTGAATTTCAGAACATGGTCCACAAGGACCTTGATCACCCATTTCCCAAAAATTATCCTTCTTGTTTCCGTTGAGGATGCGGTCTTTGTCGATAAGTTCTGCCCAGAAATCATAGGCTTCGGTATCGCGTTCTAAGTTTTCAGAGGCATCACCTTCAAAAATCGTGACATACAAGCAGTCCTTATCAATGCCATAAACGTCAACCAATAATTCCCATGCCCATGCAATGGCTTCTTTTTTAAAATAATCGCCAAAACTCCAGTTCCCCAACATTTCAAACATCGTATGGTGGTACGTATCCACACCAACTTCTTCAAGGTCATTGTGTTTACCGCTTACACGCAGGCATTTTTGCGTGTCAGTCACCCTATTGTTCTTAGGATCTGAAATCCCTAGAAAATACTCCTTAAACTGATTCATCCCAGCATTTGTGAACATGAGCGTCGGGTCATTTTTGATGACCATGGGAGCGCTGGCAACTATCTGGTGTTGTTTGTTCTTGAAAAAATCTAGGAAGGTCTGTCTTATCTGTTGTGACTTCATTGTGGCTGCTATCCTGCGGTTAATTACAATTTCTTACTTTTGTCCTCGTTGTTAACGGGTTGATGATGAGTTCGCTTTCGCGAAAGCGTAACAAAATCAACCTTTCTGCGTCTTCTAAAGAGTGCAGAAAACACGGCAAAAATAGCACTTTATAACGTATGGCAAAGGTTAAGTACTACTACGATCAAGAAACACTTTCCTACCAAAAAGTAGAGCGTCGCAAGCGTAAAACTTTAGGTAAAGTGACTCTATTTGTTTTTTCAAGTTGTCTAGTAGGTTTTCTTTTGTATTTGTATGCCGGTAAGGTTTATGATTCTCCAGAATTGCGCAGTGCCAAGCGCGATAAGCAATTTGTCGAAATGCAAATGGAGAGCATGGAAAAGGAGATTGACCAGCTAACCGCCGTTATTGAAGAAGTTGAAGATCGTGATAACAGCATCTACCGCATTTATTTTGATGCCAACCCTATTACTGAAGAGCAACGTCAAGCAGGTTTTGGTGGTGTGAATAGATACAGAAACTACGAGGGTTATTCAAATTCTGATAAGGTAATCACGCTTAAGGAATCCATCGATAAATTGAAGAAGCGTACCGCAATCCAAAGTAAATCACTGGATGAGATTGCAGTTCTTGCTAAGGATCAAGAAAAATTATTAGCAAGTATCCCAGCGATTCAACCAGTTCGTAACCAGGATTTGACACGTATGGCGAGTGGTTATGGTTACAGGACTGATCCATTTAATAAAACAAGAAAATTCCATTATGGAATGGATTTCACCTCGCCGCGAGGTACACCTGTATTTGCCAGTGGCGATGGAGTAGTGGAGCGCGCAGATGCTAATAGTGCTGGTTATGGAAACCATGTAAGAATTGATCATGGATTCGGTTATGTGTCTTTATATGCACACCTACGAGCACGCAATCCTTATAATGTAAGAATAGGTCAAAAAGTAAAACGTGGAGACATCATAGGTTACGTAGGTTCTACAGGTCGCTCTCAAGCGCCGCACCTACACTATGAAGTGTTTAAGGATAACGAGCGTATCAATCCTATTAATTTCTATTACGGTTCTTTGACTCCAGAAGAGTTTAATGAACTACTCAAGAAATCTGAACAAGAAAATATCTCTCTGGACTAATGCACGTTGACCTACCAGAGAAGTTGTATTATTCCATGGGCGAAGTCACTAAGGCTTTTGATGTCAATGCATCGCTTATAAGATTTTGGGAAAAGGAGTTCGATATCATCCAGCCTAAAAAGAACGCTCGCGGTAACCGCAAATTCACTCAAGCAGATATCAAGAATCTACAAACGATTTTTCATTTGGTTAAGGAGCGAGGTTTCACGTTAGAAGGTGCTCGGGACTACATGAAAACCCATAAAGAAGATTTAAGTCATCTGGAGATCATCAAGAAACTTGAATTTGTAAAAGCCGAACTGCTTAAGATCAAGAACAATTTATAAAGCAGTTTTATAAACGAATCCTAAATTTACCGCAGGTCCCAAGCCCACATTCCTACCGTCTACCGTATAGGCACCATTTACAAAAGCACTTGTTTTTGCTGTGATAGATTTTGATAATGTCAATCCAACTCTCAAGAAATCAACTTCCAATTCCCTGAAGTTATCTGGCGCGGGAAAACCGCGATAATCTCTTCCATTGAGCGAGTTTTGGTAATCTATAAAAGCGTCTATATAATAACTCGTCTTCGCCAGACCTATTTTCAAACTCGCCGTATTGGAATCTGGAGTTGGTTCTAGGGTTGGCGTATAACCAACTTGTGCTGTTGCGAACCATCCAGCTGTTCTTTTGTAATGCAACAAGGCTCGCAATGGAAAGCTGGTGGCACGTTGTCCTATAGCGTTAAGACCTTCGGTTTGATAGTTGGTTAAAGGGAATGCGATGCCACCTGCTAGGGTGGTTGATAGTTCATATTTCTCTGCAATCGTTTCGAAAGCTTTGAACTTGGCTATAAGTCTAGCATCTTGTAATGCTTTTTCTGCGTCACTTTCTACATAGGCTGCTGCTAGATTGACATCAATGCGATTTGTAATGCCGTAAGCGATGAAAGTATTGATGTTATAAAAGGACTTCTCAAGCTCCAACTCGTTTTTGCCAGCTAGATAGGTTGGATTATCCTCATATCCAGCGCCAATTACAGCTGTAATGTTTCCTGCACCGTTATAAAATCCATCAATGAGTCCTTGACTTTGAATTGACTGAATAGAGCAACCTAGGAAAAGGCAAGCAAAACATGTTTTGATGGTGAAGTTCATCGGTTGATTTGCTTTAAGATACGTACAAAACGCTGGTTGGTTTTCTACGTTTTCAGGAAAAGGTACAATTCAGATACTGATTCCTACAGTTGGGTAGCTACAAGTTTTAAAAACTGCCATGTCTCTGCATATTTGAACCACCAAACAATCTAAAACACATAATATGAAAACGCTTATGACCACCTTAGTTCTTATTCTTATTTCCGCTTTCGCGAAAGCGCAATCACCACAAACAACTGTAGAAACCTACAGCATCACCGTCAACGTTGACAATGCCCGCAACGACAATGGCAAGATGATTTTTTCCCTGAGCACTAAAGACCAATTCATGCGTGCTGCACCTTTAATGGCAGATAGCTCAAGCATTAAAGATGGAGTTGCTACCGTTACTTTTGAAAATGTTCCTGCCGGCGAATATGCGATCATCGTTTTACAGGATTTAAATGGCAACCAACGAATGGATTTTGAAGTGAACGGCATGCCTAAGGAATCTTATGGCGTCAGTAATAACGTGATGAGTTTTGGGCCACCAACATGGGCCGAAGCAAAATTTGAAGTAACCGAAAACACCACGCTTAGAATTGCGATATAATCTCTATTACTTTATAACAACGACCTGATGTCTATGATGTCAGGTCGTTTGATGTGGTACCGTATCCAATTTGATCTTTGATTTCATCCAGATACTGCGTGAGTTTCAAACTCATATCTAGTGGCACGAGATCTGATTCCGTTTTTCCAGATTGCAGTTGTTTGTGGATATGCTGGATTTCATGCACATAACCATTACCACTTATGGGAAGTTCAAATACCTCTGTGGATTGATTCTCGTAAAGATGCAGTTCAATTTTTTCAGTCTGATGAAATTTCTGATGCATTTTGATGAAGCCTTTTTCACCATAGATAAATGCTTCTGTAGGTGTATTTGAAATAAAGGACGACTCCATGATGGCTCTCGTGTTATAAGGGAAACTGGCAATCACACTACAAAATTGGTCGATGCCGTTAGGTGCTAGTATAGCATTTGCTTTGAGATTCATCGGTTCTCCCAATATCAACATACTCAAATACAGCGGATATATACCTATATCCAAGAGTGCGCCGCCACCAAGGCTCTTGTCCAGCAATCTACTTTCTGGTGGTGCGCTTACCTTAAAACCAAAATCTGCTTTTACATAGAGAAGATTACCAAGCACTTTTTGGTTCAGCAATTCTAAAACCTTTACCGTAGCGGGAATAAATCTGGTCCAAATTCCTTCCATTAAGAATAGGTTTTTTGATCGCGCCAGCGTTGCCATTTCGTTTGCCTGTTTAAGATTGAGCGCAATAGGCTTTTCACATAATACAGATTTGCCGTGATTGAGACACATCAATGTATTCTCATAGTGATAAGCGTGAGGTGTGGCTATGTAGATGATGTCAACATCAGGGTCTGCGGCAAGGTCTTCATAGCTGGAATGTGCTTTTTGAGCGCCGTAGGTTTTTGAAAACTCCTCTGCTTTCTCTAAGGATCTGGAGCCAACCGCCATAATCACTGCGTTGTCAACGAGCTTTAAATCCTGTGCAAATTTGTGGGCGATCTTGCCCAATCCCATTATTCCCCAACGTATATCACTACTCATATTTTTGTTTTCAAAATCTAAGGAACAAGTTCTTAATTCATTTGAGCTAGTTAGCCTTTCAAATCGTTAATTTCTAGCAAATGAATAAACTCCATCATCTATTCAGGTTTAAATTAGGAACATGAAGCTATTAATAACAGGAGCCACAGGATTGGTAGGCTCAAAATTGACAAAAGAGTTGAGGTCTGTAGGACATCAAATCCATTATCTCACCACTAGAGAAAGCGCTATAAAAAATGAAGCGGACTACAAGGGCTTCTTATGGGATGTAAAGTCGATGTCTATAGAAGCAGCCTGTTTGGAAGGTGTTGATACCATCATTCACCTTGCGGGTGAATCGGTATTCCAGCGATGGACAGATGAAGCCAAGGATCGCATCATGTCCAGCCGTATCAATAGTACAGAGCTATTGATCAATACTCTTAGAGATAATGAGCATCAAGTTAAACATGCCATAACGGCAAGCGCCATAGGGATCTATCCAGACAAATGGGAAGGCCAACCCATGACGGAAGATCAAGTTCCACCAACAGCAGATAATTTTTTGGGTGAAGTCTGTGTGGCTTGGGAAGATGTAGGCGAGCAGTTCAAAGAATTAGGATTGAAACACTCCATTGTCCGCATCGGAATTGTTTTAGCTTCAAAAGGTGGAGCATTAGAGCAAATGGCTAAGCCTGTCAAGATGTACGCCGGAGCAGGATTTGGCAACGGTAAGATGTGGCAAAGTTGGATAGCAATAGACGATCTTGTCGGGATCTTCAGACATATTTCTGAAAATGAGCTGGTAGGAGTTTATAATGGAGTCGCTCCCAATCCAGTAAGAAACAGACCGCTTATGGAAACCATAGGAGATGTTCTAGACAAGCCTGTTTTTTTACCTAACGTTCCTGCTTTTATGATGAAGTTGATGCTGGGTGAGATGTCTGCCACGGTTCTTTCTAGCCAATATGTGAGTGGTGAGAAGATAGAGCAGGCAGGTTATAAATTTGAACTTTCTAATTTGAAACCGGCATTGGAGAAATATCTATCTTAGATGGATGATTTTAAGATACCCAGCACGTAGATATTGGTTGCAGCACGCACCACCATTAAGTGTTATGGTAAATGATAAACGGGTTGATGAACTGAGAGAAGGAAAGAGCGTCCATCTAAAAATAAATCCTGAAGATAAAGTAGAGCTAAAAATCGGTTTCTGGATTCGTGAGGAAATACCCCAACTAGATAACTCTACAACATATTTTGTCAAATCAAGCATCTTGATCAAATGGATGCAAATGATTCAGTTGCTTTTCTTTTTTGGATTTCTGGCATATGTTAATCTCTCAGACTGGAGTTGGTGGACCATGTCAATTGCTATGGTGATTTTCATTGCTATTCATTTTCTCTTTCATAAATACATAGAACAAAATCAACCATTTGAAATTGTGATGTAAATTTCAAATCTTAGATGTTTTGAATATTAGATTGGAGAAAATTGGAGTTATCCATTCAATTTATTCCATTCTTCCTGCTTCTTCTTTTTGCGTTTATTGTAAATGACAAGTGCAATTATCATGATCAAGCCTAAGGGTAGAAGCACACAAATAGCACCGCCGGCGACCATTCCAATGTTGTATGCTGATAAGCCTAGACGGTCAAAATCTCCTGCGTTAAATGGATCTTGGTTGGAACAAGCAGTAAATTGATTAACTCCTTTGAAATCATCATCTATGGAAATACTTTTGAGAAATTGATCTCCTATTTCATTTTGTAGCGCACTTACTGGATGAATGTAGATTACTTGATAGAGATTTTCCTTTACCTGAAAAGTGGAATGATCATATTTATAGGTTTCATCGTATTCTGAATCGTAGAGCGTATAACCTAGATTAGCCAGATAAATCCCTTTATTCATTTGCTGGAAATCATCAATTATTTCCATTTCAGGTTCTTCTGCTTTCCATTCTTCAGAAAGCTCGTTGTAGTGAATTTTCATTTCCTCTAGATTGCCTAAACAATACTCATATTCACTTGTGCTAAGGGAAACTATAAAAGTGGTGTCATCATCTTCGTTGTACGCCATCCAATACCTGGAGTGGACATCATCGTAATATTCATTTTCATAGGTATAATATCCAGGTAAACTAATGGTAAGAACCGTGTCTATTTTTACCTCAATGAATTGGTTGGAAGAATCGCTAACTACCGCAGGTAAGTAATTGTTAGCATTCGTATTTTGTAGAATTCCCAAAAGGAAAAGCATCAATAAAAAGGCAGAAAATTTCATAAAAGCAATAATACTCAATCATCACCTAATAAAAAAAGCCTCCCAAAAGGAGGCTTTCATCATTCATCATTTAACCAACCAGATTACTTAGTAGCAACCAGATTTACTTTCAATGTCATATCATCAGATATTGCTTTGTCCTTTACAGTATCAGCAAGAGTAGTAGAACCATATACGATTCCCCAATCTGTTCTGTCGATAGTAAATTCTTCAGACGTCAACATCATTCTATCGCCATCATAAGAAACGTTTACTGGGAAAGAAACATTTTTAGTAATGTCTTTCAAAGTAAGGTTACCTTCAAGTGTGTTACCATTAAGACCAGTAACTACAAATTTTGCAGTTGGGTATTCTGGAGTATTAAAAAAGTCAGTCGCTTTACCTTCTGCAGTACCTTCTAGGTGAGCTTTAAGACTCATTGCGCTTTCACCTTCAAGGTCAGTCACGGCGATAGAATTCATGTCGATAGTAAATTCACCACTTTCAACATTTTCTCCATTTACCATCACCATACCACTTTGGATATCGATAGTTCCTGTGTGCATTCCGCCTACTTTAGAACCTTCCCAATTGATGATAGAAGCATCTGTATCTACATTATAAGTAACGGCAGCATCGCTCGCCATCGCTTCAGTTTCTGCATCCATGGCATCAACTTCATTAGGTGTGTCCTTACAGGATACAGCAAAGATCATCATTGATGCGATTCCTGTGATTTTTAAAAAATTACGTGTCATTTTTTTGGTTTAATTGTTAAGCTGCAAAATTACATGTACCTACAAATAGTTTGGTTAAAAGTTTATTAAAATAATGCAGTGACATTTTGGCATCGATCTTTATGTGGCAGTACTTTTGACCATTGCGTGCAGGAAGGTTCGATATGAGTTCGCTTTCGCGAAAGCGTAACCAACATCAACCATAGTTCAAATTATAAAATTTAAAGGAAGTCATAACCATGGCAAAGAAAGATAAAAACGAGCAGGAAGAAGTAATACAGGATCAAGTCACTGAGCAGGAAACTGCAGAAACGGAAGCGGTAGAGCAAGAAGAACAAGAAGAAAAAAGCGTGGAAGAAGTGCTTGCCGAAGATCTTCAAAAGGAAAAAGATAAATATCTAAGGTTGTTTGCAGAATTTGAAAACTATAAACGACGCACCGCCAAGGAGCGTATCGAGCTTTTCAAGACTGCAGGTGAAGGCGTTCTCAAGGACATGATACCTGTTCTAGATGATTTTGATAGAGCGATTCTAGAAATAGTGAAGTCAGAAGATCAACAGTTGTCTGAAGGTGTGGTGCTTATCCATAACAAACTGCGCAACACGCTCGTAGGTAAAGGACTGTTATTGATGGAAGTCAATGCAGGAGATACCTTTAATGCAGATGAACATGAAGCGGTAACACAGATACCTGCACCTAGTGATGATATGAAGGGCAAGATTATCGATGTAATAGAAAAGGGATATAAACTAGGTGACAAGATAGTACGTTACCCTAAAGTAGTGATAGGACAATAATATGGCAGATTTTTATGACATACTAGGCATTTCAAAGGGAGCAAGCGCTGCCGAAATCAAAAAGGCCTATCGCAAAAAAGCCATTGAGTTTCACCCAGATAAAAACCCTGGCGATGCTGCTGCAGAGGAGAATTTCAAGAAAGCAGCTGAGGCATATGAAACCTTAAGTGATCCACAGAAAAAGTCTAGGTATGACCAGTTAGGCCATCAGGCTTATACTTCTGGTGGTGGTCAAGGTTTTGGCGGTGGTCAAGGCTTTGGCGGGATGGATATGGATGACATATTCAGCCAGTTTGGTGATATTTTTGGTGGCGGCGGTGGCGGATTCTCTGGTTTTGGAGGATTCGGTGGTCGTGGCGGTCAACGACGCGTGAAAGGAAAAGACTTGCGCATACGTGTTTCACTTACTTTGGAAGAAGCTGCAAATGGCGTTGAGAAGAAGGTGAAAGTGAAACGTAAAAAGCAAGCGCCAGGCGTAAGCTATAAAACATGTACTACCTGTAATGGGTCTGGACAGGTTTCTAGAATACAAAATACCATCTTAGGTCGCATGCAGACTAGCGCTCCATGTACCACTTGTGGTGGATCTGGACAAATACTAGATAGTAAGCCTAGCGGTGCAGACAATCAAGGATTGATTACCGAAGAAGAAACAGTCGCTATCAAAATACCGGCTGGTGTAGAAAGTGACATGCGTCTTAAAGTAGGTGGTAAAGGAAATGAAGCACCAGGTAATGGTGTAAGTGGCGATTTACTGGTGGATATAGAAGTAAAACCTCATGCAGAATTACAACGCGAGGGAAATAACTTGCACTATGATTTGTATGTAAGTGTGCCTGATGCTGTATTGGGAACTTCAAAAGAAATCAAAACCGTAACCGGTAAAGTGAGAATCCCAATTGAAGCAGGAATTCAAAGTGGAAAAATTCTAAGACTGAGAGGTAAAGGAATGCCTAGCCTCAATGGATACGGAACTGGAGACCTTTTAGTCCACGTAAATGTATGGACGCCACGTAGTTTGAATAAGGAACAAAAGGATTTCTTTGAATCCATGAAAACAGATTCCCATTTTGAACCAGCACCAGAAAAAGGAGATAAATCATTTTTCGAAAAAGTAAAAGACATGTTTTCTTAAGAAAACTATAAAGAATTGAAAAATAAGTTTATATTTGATCAACATTGGTTAACCAACCAATTGTTATTTTTCTTTTTCATAGCAATTTTTCCCACCTCTCAAGCAATTGAGAGGTGGGTTTTTTTTATGACGTTTTTGAAGCGATTGTCGCGTCTATTAAATTATTCAAAAATGCCCCAATTTGCTGGGCTATATTGTTAATTTAGCGCGATTAACATAATTATGGAATACGCTCTAGAGGCAGTCAATATCTCAAAATCTTACGGCGACTACAAAGCCCTTAATGAGGTTACCATACGAGTGCCTAAAGGAAGTATTTACGGATTGCTGGGACCTAATGGTGCTGGTAAAACTTCATTAATAAGAATCATCAACCAAATTGCCGTTCCAGATTCAGGTACCATACTTCTAAATGGAGAACAGTTGGTTCCAGAGCATATCTCTAAAATAGGGTACATGCCAGAAGAACGTGGATTGTACAAATCCATGAAGGTAGGCGAGCAGTGCATTTATTTAGCACAGCTTAAAGGAATGAAAAAATCAGTTGCCAAAGAAAAATTGCAATACTGGTTCGATCGATTGGGAATGCAAGGCTGGTGGAATAAAAAACTACAGGAGCTTTCTAAGGGAATGGCTCAAAAAGTTCAGTTTATAGTTACTGTACTTCATGAACCGGATTTACTCATATTTGACGAACCCTTTTCTGGATTTGATCCTGTGAATGCAGACTTGATTAAAGATGAGATCTTGCGATTAAGAGATTTAGGATCTACCATCATATTTTCTACGCATCGTATGGAGAGTGTTGAGGAGTTGTGTGACTACATTTCGCTCATCAACAAATCAAACGTTGTTCTAGAAGGAAGGCTCAACGACGTGAAACAAAGCTTTAGAAATAGAACTTATGCCGTCTCCATCATTTGTAATGATAAGGAAGAGGCCTTGCGCAAACTGGATACAATCGCGACGGTTACCCCAGCAGAATTAAAAGGCCTCGACAATACGACAGATCTTATCATTAATATTCCAGAGAATATTACCGTTCCTCAATTGCTTCACGAATTGACACAGCTGGGAGAATTGACTCATTTTAGCGAGGTGATCCCTAGCGTCAATGAAATTTTTATAAAAACAGTACGTCAGGATGGATAAGTTGTGGTTGATCATAAAACGGGAATACATTAACAAGGTGCGCAATCGCACTTTTGTTATTATGACGTTTGTTAGTCCATTGATATTCATTGGCGTGATACTGCTTATTGGTTGGTTGACGAGTATCAACTCAAGCGAGACACGACAAGTAGCTATCTTGGATCAATCTTCTGCTGGATATGGGCAGTTGTTTGAAGATAATTCTGATTTTGAATATGAGCGATTGGATAATGTGGAACTTGTCAATGCTATTGCCATTAGTGAGAATAATGGAAACTATGCCTTAATATATCTAACTGATGATGATCAAAATCAGGTAGATGCAACCATCTATAGTAACGACTCACCATCCACATCTTTCATTACCTCCATGGAAGAAAAGCTTTCTAAAAAAGCAACAGAGAACAATCTGGTAGAAAAAGGAGTCAATCTCAATGACCTTGAAAATGCTCGTGTTAGAGCAGATGTTACCTTGCAAACCTACTCTGGAGTAGTGAGTAGTAAAGCTTCAAGTTGGGTTAAAATAGCGCTGGGCGGCGCTGCTGGATATTTACTTATGATGTTCATTATCATTTATGGCAACATGGTCATGCGATCTGTCATTGAAGAAAAGACCAATCGTATTGTCGAGATCATTGTGAGTTCTGTCAAACCTATTTATTTGATGTTAGGTAAAATCACGGGAACATCACTTGCTGGTATTACACAATTTGTGATTTGGGTGATACTGGGGTTTGTTTTAATAATGGTAGGCTCAGCATTTTTTGGGGTTGAGGCCTTTCAAAATCCAGCCAATCAAGAAATGGTCAATCAAGCCCAGAATATGGATGAGATGCAGTTGATCGTTAACGATATCATGCAATTACCATTATTGACTCTTGTAGTTTGTTTCTTTATTTATTTTATTGGTGGTTACTTTTTGTATGCTGCTATTTACACGGCTATTGGTGCTGCAGTAGATAGTGAGACAGATACACAGCAATTTATGCTGCCTGTTATCTTACCATTGATGCTGGCCATTTATGTTGGGTTTTTTAGCGTGATGGATAATCCCAACGGTACGGTAGCGGTAATTTTCTCATACATTCCATTGACATCGCCTATAGTGATGTTAATGAGAATTCCATTTGGTGAGATTGCATGGTGGCAGCTGGCAATAAGTATATTGCTACTTTATACATCCATAATTTTTGTAGCTTACTTGGCGGCTAAAATTTATCGCATCGGAATCTTGATGTACGGTAAGAAAACCAACTGGAAGGAACTTTATAAATGGCTCAAGTACTAATGAATATCGACTGGCAACAAATCCGGGACTTTCTGACGTATCAGATTATCGAAGGAGACCCTAGAAAAGAGGAATTCCATTTTGATACATGGATGTTGCTTTTAATAGTCGTTGGTCTTTTTCTCACAGGTTTATTCCTTAGAGTAGTAAAGAATTTTTTTACCAGAAAGATGGAGCCTTCAGATAAACTGAAGTTTCAGAGCATCTTTAAGTTTTTCAATTACATAGTTTATCTGACGGTAATACTGGTAATTTTAAGTAGTTCTGGTATCAATTTGACGGGTATTTTGACGGCGAGTGCCGCAATTTTTGTAGGTATTGGTTTTGCCCTTCAAGATTTTTTCAAGGATATTATTGCGGGTATCACCATATTGGTCGACAAATCGGTTTTGGTCAATGATGTGGTAGAGATGAATGACAAAGTGGCCAGAGTTTTTGAAATCAAACTGCGCAGCACAAGGGCGATTACAAGAGATGATAAGGTACTCATCATTCCCAATCACCTGTTCTTGACTGAGATCATTTATAACTTCACCCAGAACCATAGCAAGACCCGTGAATCTGTTCATGTAGGCGTGTCGTATGGCAGTGACGTGCGTAAGGTGGAGCGCTTGTTAATTGAGTGTGCCAAAGCCGAAAAAGCCATTCTCAAAAGTCCGGAACCCTTTGTGATGTTCAACAATTTTGGAGACAGCAGCCTGGATTTTGGAATCTACTTTTTCATTCGTGACAGTTTTGTGGACCTTAGGATCAAGAGCAATTTGAGGTTTGCGATTGACGCGGCATTCCGTGAGAATGGTGTCACCATTCCATTCCCGCAAAGAGATGTACATTTTTACCAATCAAAGCCAATCAATTACCAGAATAGTAGTGAGAATACTTCCAATGAAGATGATAATTAAAACCATCATTATGGAAGTGCAAGAGATTTTAGATGAGTTCGCTTTCGCGAAAGCGAAATTACCTACCAACATCGCAACACTGAATAATTACCCGAACGACTAAATACCCTATGAAAAATTATTTGAATATTGCATTAATCCTATTTGCATCAAGCTTTATAGTTAACGCCCAAACCACGGACCTGGCGAGGATCGAGTATATGAATATTCCTTTTTCCAAATCTGATAATTCCATACAGCGATACAGGGCATTCATCCAGGCGCCTATTCCATTGGATAAGGATTTAAATAAACTTATCGTAGTAGGTCTGGACTATCGTTATAACGATATCAATATCAAAGATGCAGTACCTTTCAATCCAGATATCGTCTCGTCAACGCAAAGAATGGAAGTGAGTTTAGGATATGTTTGGAAACCTCAAAACATGGAAAACTGGCGGTTTGGAGTGCGTGGTCTTGCGAGAGTCGCCTCTAATCTAGATAGCAAGATTACCAGTGATGATATGATATATGGGCTCGCAGCATATGCTATTTATGACAGGACAGATGAGAGCGTGGATAAACCATACCGTTGGATTTTTGGAACGGAATACACCACCACACCAGGTCGTAGTTTTCCGTTACCTATTGTAAATTACTACAGAGAATTTGCGCCTAACTGGACTTATACATTAGGGGTTCCTAAAACTAACGTGCGTCGTTACCTTAATGATAGCCATAAAGATGCTGTACAAGGTTTTGTTACACTGGATAACTTTTTTGGTAACATCCAGCAGAATATTAATATAGACGGTCAAACCGCAGAAAATATATCGATGACGCTGATATTGGGCGGTTTGGGATATGAACACTATTTTACAGATCATTTATTGTTCTACGGTTACGGAGCCTATACGATAAGTAATGACTTTAGATTGCGAGACAATGATCGCAACGATATATATACCATTAATGAAGATGCCAGTTTTTACGTGAGAGGTGGCCTAAAATTTAAGTTCTAATGACTTCAAATATTTTATTGATAGAAGATGAAGCAGCGATAAGGCGTGTGCTTACTAAAATACTTTCAGAAGAAAACAAAGGATACAATGTCACCGAGGCCAGCGATGGATTAGAAGGTATTGAACTGGCAAAAGATAATGATTATGATCTAATCCTTTGTGATATCAAGATGCCAAAAATGGATGGCGTCGAGGTTCTCACGGCTCTCAAAAAGATAAAACCAGAAATTCCTATTGTCATGATCTCTGGACATGGTGATCTTGATACAGCGGTGAATACCATGCGCTTAGGAGCTTTTGACTACATCTCCAAACCACCAGATTTAAACAGACTTCTCAATACAGTGCGCAATGCATTGGATCGTAAAGAGCTGGTTGTGGAAAACAAAAGGCTTAAGAAAAAGGTGAGCAAGAACTATGAGATGGTAGGCGAGAGTGAACTCATCACCATCATCAAAAATATTATTGAAAAGGTAGCACCAACCGAAGCACGTGTACTCATAACAGGAGAAAATGGTACTGGTAAGGAATTGGTTGCACACTGGTTGCACGAAAAGAGTGGTCGTTCCAGCGGTCCTTTTATTGAAGTGAATTGCGCCGCGATTCCTAGTGAGCTAATTGAAAGTGAATTATTTGGTCATGTTAAAGGTAGTTTTACTGGAGCTAATAAAGATCGTGCCGGGAAATTTGAGGCCGCTAATGGTGGTACTATTTTTCTTGATGAGATAGGAGACATGAGTTTGAACGCTCAAGCCAAAGTATTGCGAGCCTTACAAGAGAATAAAATACAGCGAGTAGGTAGCGATCGCGACATTAAAGTAGACGTGCGTATTCTTGCAGCCACAAACAAAAACCTCAAGAAGGAAATAGAGGAAAATAACTTCAGAGAAGACTTGTATCACAGATTAGCGGTCATTCTCCTTAACGTGCCATCTCTTAATGAGCGTCGGGAAGATATAGCCATATTAGTAGAGCATTTCTCCAATAAGATTTCTACAGAACAAGGAATGCCAGTGAAAGACTTTGACGATAAAGCTATAAAGCTTCTTCAAGAATATGATTGGACTGGAAATATTAGAGAACTACGCAATGTAGTGGAACGTCTCATCATTTTGGGAGGTAAGGAAATAAGCGAGAAAGACGTAAAACTATTTGCAAGTAAATAAAGATGAATCTAGACCAGTATAAAGCAACGCCAGACAAGCCTCTAAAAGAATACGCAACTGCACCTCAAAATCCGTTGGATAAAAAAGCTGCAAAAAAAGCCCTGAAAAAAAGCCGAAAGGAATTGGCAGATTTTCAGGAACGCATGTATGCTCATGATCGCCACGCTGTTTTGGTCTGTTTTCAAGGAATGGATACATCTGGAAAGGATAGTTTGATAAGAGAAGTTTTTAAGGATTTTAATGTTCGCGGTGTAGAACAACATAGCTTCAAAGTCCCGACAGAATTAGAGTTATCGCACGGTTATTTGTGGAGGCATTACATCGCATTACCTTCAAAAGGTCACTTCGGCATTTTTAACAGAACCCATTATGAAAACGTACTGGTCACAAGAGTCCACCCAGAATATTTGTTGAGCGAGAATCTACCAGATATTCATAAACCAGAGGATGCTGACGATGAGTTTTGGAACATGCGATTTGAACAGATCAATAACTTTGAAAAGGAGCTGGTGCAGAATGGTACTAAGGTTTTCAAATTTTTCTTGAACCTTAGCAAAGAAGAGCAAAAGAATCGGTTATTACGACGGTTGCGATTACCAGAAAAAAACTGGAAATTCTCTGCCGGCGACCTCAAGGAACGAGCTATTTGGGACAAGTATATGCACGCTTATGAGCAAGCCATCCAGCACACCACAACACCGCAGGCGCCTTGGCACGTGATTCCGGCAGATGATAAACCTATGGCGCGCTACATAGTTTGCCAGATTCTAGTAGAACAACTCAGCAAGCTGGATGACGTCAAATTTCCAGAACTGGATGAAAAAACCGCAAGCCGTCTTGATGAATTTAAAAACCTATTGAATAATGAATAGAGCTATTTTGATGTTAGGAGTGATGTTGATGAGTTTCGCTTTCGCGAAAGCGCAATCTCCACAAACCCAGCAAGATTCTACAGTCCTGCGAACCATTTACAATCACAACTTGACAAATTCCAAAAGCTATCAATGGCTCGAGCATTTGTCAAACGAAATAGGCGGTAGGTTATCCGGATCACCACAAGCACAAATGGCGGTAGAATACACTCTCGCAGAACTCTCCAAAGTAGCGGACACTGCTTATTTGCAACCGGTCATGGTTCCTAGATGGACACGTGGCACACCAGAAGTAGCTTACTTTGAAACCAAAGATGGAGTTAGAATCAAGGTAAATGTATGTGCATTGGGTGGTTCTGTAGCGACACAGCCTTCTGGTAAATCTGCCCAAATCATAGAAGTTGACGGAATTGAAGATCTCGAGAAATTGGGAAAATCTGCTATTTCTGGAAAGTATGTGTTCTACAACAGACCTATGAAAGCCACTAAAATTCAAACTTTTGAAGCCTATGGAGGTTGCGTAGATCAAAGGTATTCTGGTGCCGCAGCTGCTGCGGAATATGGTGCGGTTGGTGTTATAGTTAGATCAATGAATCTGAGAATGGACGATTTACCACACACTGGAGCCATGAGTTACGGCGATTTGCCCATCGATCAATATATTCCTGCGGCTGCGATCAGTACAAACGATGCAGAGAAGTTACATGCTGCCTTAGAAAATGATCAAGATTTAAAGTTCTTTTTACAACAAGACTGCACGAATCATGGCGAGGTCCAATCATATAATGTTATTGCAGAGATAAAGGGCAATCAGTTTCCCGACGAGGTAATTCTTGTTGGAGGACACTTGGATTCTTGGGATTTGGGCGATGGTAGTCATGACGACGGTGCTGGAGTAGTACAGTCTATGCAAGTCTTAGAAACAATCAAGTCAACCAACTATAAACCTAAGCGTACGATAAGAGCCGTACTATTCATGAATGAGGAAAACGGCTTAAGAGGAGCAAACGCCTATGCAGAACAAGCCATGATCAAAAACCAAAAACACATTCTAGCATTGGAAAGCGATGCAGGTGGCTTTAGTCCACGAGGTTTTAGGTTTGACACAAATCCAGCGCAAATGAGTCAGATTGAATCCTGGAAACCCTTATTCGCTCCTTACCTAATCCATTATTTTGAGTTGGGTGGTAGCGGTGCAGATGTTGGTCCATTGAAAGATACGGGAGCTGTGCTTGCTGGTTTGCGACCTGATTCTCAACGTTATTTTGATTACCATCATGCTTCTAACGATACTTTTGAAGCTGTGAACAAACGAGAACTGGAATTGGGAGCAGCCACTATGAGTTCTTTAGTTTTTCTATACGATAAGTATGGATTGGTTTCCACCTTTAAAAACTAAGCTGGTAGATTAGCTACTCACATAAAAGTTATCTTCGCCGCTTTTTTCTAAATGATTCTAAGCGCTTACACTAGAGAGTTCAAACGTAATTTGACAATCGCCGTACCCATTATGGCAGGTCAGGTCGCTCATTTATTGGTGGCACTGGCAGATAATATTATGGTTGGTAAATTGGGTGCGGCTCAATTGGCTGCTGTCTCTCTGGGAAATACTTTTATTTTTATCGCGCTTTCTGTTGGAATAGGTTTTTCATTTGCAATAACTCCACTTGTTGCAGAAGCTGATGGTAACCAAAACACGTTAGTAGCCCGCGCTGCTTTTCATAATGGTTTTGTAATGTGTGCCGTCAATGGGCTTCTTTTGGTCTTATTACTATTCCTAGCAGAGCCTATTCTTTATAAATTGGATCAGCCGCAAGAAGTGGTAGAGCTAGCCATCCCATATATGCGTATTGTAGGTATATCATTGATTCCGTTGATGCTTTTCCAAGCAATGAAGCAGTTCTCTGATGGTTTATCGCTTACGCGAAATGCAATGTACGCCACCTTAATTGCTAACGTAATCAATGTGGCAATCAATTATCTCTTGATATATGGTAATTGGGGATTCCCAAGGCTTGAGGTGGAAGGAGCAGCCTATGGTACGTTGATCTCGAGAATTTTGATGGTCTTATTATTATTTTACATTCTGAAGAACAGCACGAGTACCATGTTCTACTTCAAGAAAATCGGAAAGCTGTCTTGGACTTATATGAAGTCTCTGCTTAATCTAGGACTGCCTACTGCTCTCCAGATGTTTTTTGAAGTTTCATTATTTACATCTGCCATCTTTCTATCCGGAATGCTGGGAACTGAAGAACAGGCGGCAAATCAAATTGCACTTAACTTATCTGCGTTGACCTTTATGGTAGCTGTAGGTTTAAGTGTTACGGCGACCATAAGGGTAGGAAATCATTTAGCTCCTGAAAAACGACCTGATTTGATTAGAGTCGCTAGGTCTATATTTTTGATGGCAATAATCGTAGACATAGCTTTTGCTTTGTTTTTCTATTTGGGAAGAAATTTCCTTCCAGAAATATATATAGAAGATCCCACAGTAATTGAGTTGGCCTCCGGTCTCTTACTAATTGCTGCATTATTTCAAATAAGCGATGGATTACAGGTTGTTGTTCTCGGAGCATTAAGAGGCCTTCAAGATGTTTGGGTTCCAAGTTTAATCTGCTTTTGCGCCTATACCCTGATTGGATTTCCTATTTCATACTATTCTTCCCTGCATGCAGATTTTGGCATTAATGGTATTTGGCTAGGTCTGTTAGTAGGGTTATCAGTATCTGCTCTGTTAATGTATTTACGATTTAGATATCTGACAAGGCAATCGCTTCTTTCTTAGAGTATTTTCAAAAAGCAGTCTTCGTGGGCTGCTTTTCTGTTATTGTAGGTTTCATTTTCCATTTTGGGAGTTGTTTTGATTGAGTTTGGATTAATAGGTTTGGGTGATGAGTTCTTGATTTTGCGTTGTAATCAAAGAAAATCCTTTGCTACCAGAAAATATTTCATTTTTTTTGGGGTTGTATTTTTTTGTAAATCAGGGTGTTGAAATTTAATAGTGGATTTATTGCATTTTTCTTTTGAAAAGATTTGGTTGGAAGAGAAATGTATCTGTATATTTGCACCCGCTTTGCAAGAGACGTTACGTCGAAATTCAGAGCAACGTTCATCAGGAGTAGTGGAAGACTGGAGTATTTAGGCATCGTGAAGAGGCCTTGGCGAAGGTTCCAAAAAGATAGCTTCTGATAAGTTCATTGAGATATTGATTGACAGCACAAAAAGAACAGGTTTGTTCCTTTTTAGAAAGGGATGGACCGGTAAGAATAATTATAATATAGTGTAAACAGACAAGAACGCCAATTGCTAGTAGTATATAGGTTATGGGATTCTCGCAAGAGATCTTTTTAACAAGATTCTACGATGAAGAGTTTGATCCTGGCTCAGGATGAACGCTAGCGGCAGGCCTAACACATGCAAGTCGAGGGGTAACAGGGAGCTTGCTCCGCTGACGACCGGCGCACGGGTGCGTAACGCGTATACAATCTGCCCATTACTGAGGAATAGCCCGAAGAAATTTGGATTAACGCCTCATGGTACCAGCTAGCCGCATGGCTTACTGGTTAAAGGTTACGGTAATGGATGAGTATGCGTCCTATTAGCTAGATGGAGAGGTAACGGCTCCCCATGGCTACGATAGGTAGGGGTCCTGAGAGGGAGATCCCCCACACTGGTACTGAGACACGGACCAGACTCCTACGGGAGGCAGCAGTGAGGAATATTGGACAATGGGCGAGAGCCTGATCCAGCCATGCCGCGTGCAGGAAGACGGCCCTATGGGTTGTAAACTGCTTTTGTACGGGAAGAAACCCCTCTACGTGTAGAGGGCTGACGGTACCGTAAGAATAAGCACCGGCTAACTCCGTGCCAGCAGCCGCGGTAATACGGAGGGTGCAAGCGTTATCCGGAATCATTGGGTTTAAAGGGTCCGTAGGCGGGTGTTTAAGTCAGTGGTGAAATGCAGGGGCTCAACTCCGGCACTGCCATTGATACTGAACATCTTGAATTATTGTGAAGTGGCTAGAATATGTAGTGTAGCGGTGAAATGCTTAGATATTACATAGAATACCGATTGCGAAGGCAGGTCACTAACAATACATTGACGCTGAGGGACGAAAGCGTGGGTAGCGAACAGGATTAGATACCCTGGTAGTCCACGCCGTAAACGATGGTTACTAGCTGTCCGGCTCGATTGAGAGCTGGGTGGCCAAGCGAAAGTGATAAGTAACCCACCTGGGGAGTACGTTCGCAAGAATGAAACTCAAAGGAATTGACGGGGCCCGCACAAGCGGTGGAGCATGTGGTTTAATTCGATGATACGCGAGGAACCTTACCAGGGCTTAAATGCAGACTGACAGGCTTGGAAACAGGCTTTTCTTCGGACAGTTTGCAAGGTGCTGCATGGTTGTCGTCAGCTCGTGCCGTGAGGTGTCAGGTTAAGTCCTATAACGAGCGCAACCCCTATTGCTAGTTGCCAGCGAGTCATGTCGGGGACTCTAGCGAGACTGCCGGTGCAAACCGTGAGGAAGGTGGGGATGACGTCAAATCATCACGGCCCTTACGTCCTGGGCCACACACGTGCTACAATGGTAGGGACAGAGAGCAGCCACCTCGTGAGAGGGAGCGAATCTATAAACCCTATCACAGTTCGGATCGTAGTCTGCAACTCGACTACGTGAAGCTGGAATCGCTAGTAATCGCATATCAGCCATGATGCGGTGAATACGTTCCCGGGCCTTGTACACACCGCCCGTCAAGCCATGGAAGCTGGGGGTACCTGAAGTCGGTGACCGCAAGGAGCTGCCTAGGGTAAAACCGGTAACTGGGGCTAAGTCGTAACAAGGTAGCCGTACCGGAAGGTGCGGCTGGAACACCTCCTTTCTGGAGTTCCTGAAATAATGGAACCTAAAAATGAGAGTTCCGTGACCTACTACATGCAAATGGCGTGTTTGTTTATATTATTATCTAGTACAACTGTCAATCTTATTTATAAAAAAAGTCGAAAGACGAGTGGTGTGCCTTTCGAGGTATGTTACAGTCTCATAGCTCAGCTGGTTAGAGCGCTACACTGATAATGTAGAGGTCGGCAGTTCGAGTCTGCCTGAGACTACTTTTAAACATTACGCTTTCGCGAAAGCTAAAATCGCACTCAGTTCATTATATATATTGAAGGAAATTCTAGAAGTTAGAGAGTTCTACATTCATCATTCTGAATTCACAATTCTGAATTCCAAACAATGGGGGATTAGCTCAGCTGGCTAGAGCGCCTGCCTTGCACGCAGGAGGTCATCGGTTCGACTCCGATATTCTCCACCAAAGTTCCCACGTAGGTGGGAATCTCTTCGAGTTTAGCAATAAGCCTGAAGAGATACCTAGTCAAGCTGGGTATGAAACGTTCATTGACATATTGAAAAGATTAAACGAGAAACAGATAGGCACATTGAAAGATGTGTTTGTTATTAGTAAAATAAGAATACAAGAGCAAGGCGTTGATTTTCTATCGTTAGAAGATCAGCATTGAATACCATAAGCAAATTAAGGGCGTATGGGGGATGCCTAGGCTCTCAGAGGCGACGAAGGACGCGATAAGCTGCGATAAGCTGCGGGGATTGGCACATACGATGTGATCCGCAGATTTCCGAATGGGGCAACCCGTCATGTTGAAGACATGTCATGCCGTAAGGCAAGCAAACCCGGTGAACTGAAACATCTAAGTAGCCGGAGGAAGAGAAAACAATAGTGATTCCGCTAGTAGTGGCGAGCGAACGCGGAATAGCCCAAACCATTCAGTTTACGGACTGCATGGGGTTGTAGGACCACAACGTTTGATGCATTTTGAATTAAAATCCTTTGGAAAGAGGAGCCGCAGAAGGTGATAGCCCTGTATAGGAAAGAAATGTTATTGATAGTGGTATCCTGAGTAGTGCGGGGCACGTGAAACCCTGTATGAATCCGGCGGGACCATCCGCCAAGGCTAAATACTCCTGAGAGACCGATAGTGAACCAGTACCGTGAGGGAAAGGTGAAAAGAACCCTGAATAAGGGAGTGAAATAGAACCTGAAACCATACGCTTACAAGCGGTCGGAGCCACCTAGTGTGGTGACGGCGTGCCTTTTGCATAATGAGCCTACGAGTTACCGTTGTTAGCAAGGTTAAGCACTTCAGGTGCGCAGCCGTAGCGAAAGCGAGTCTGAATAGGGCGATATAGTTAGCAGTGGTAGACGCGAAACCGTGTGATCTACCCATGGGCAGGGTGAAGCTGTGGTAACACATAGTGGAGGCCCGAACCGGTTGACGTTGAAAAGTCTTCGGATGACCTGTGGGTAGGGGTGAAAGGCCAATCAAACTCGGAAATAGCTCGTACTCCCCGAAATGCATTTAGGTGCAGCGTTGATTTAGTTTTATAGAGGTAGAGCTACTGATTGGATGCGGGGGCTTCACCGCCTACCAATTCCTGACAAACTCCGAATGCTATAAAATGATGATCAGCAGTGAGGGCATGGGTGCTAAGGTCCATGTCCGAAAGGGAAAGAACCCAGACCATCAGCTAAGGTCCCTAAATATATGTTAAGTTGAAGAAACGAGGTTGTACTGCACTGACAGCTAGGATGTTGGCTTGGAAGCAGCCATTCATTTAAAGAGTGCGTAACAGCTCACTAGTCGAGCGGTACGGCATGGATAATAATCGGGCATAAACATATTACCGAAGCTATGGACTCTACGGAGTGGTAGGGGAGCATTCCATATGTGCTGAAGATGGGCCGTGAGGCCTGTTGGAACGTATGGAAACGAAAATGTAGGCATAAGTAACGATAAAGGGGGCGAGAAACCCCCTCACCAAAAGACCAAGGTTTCCTCAGCTATGCT